>PXDE01000264.1 GCA_003566475.1 PVC group bacterium
CAGGTTCTGCTGGACCCGGAAGGCCCGGCGCTGCTGGATGTAGGCGGACATGAGGCTGGCGATGAGCAGGGCGCCCACGGCGGCGGCCACGATCATCTCCACCAGGGTGAATCCCCGGCGACGGCGGACGGGAGACGAGGGATGGATCATGGTGCCACCAGGGTGAAGGACTCCAGGGACCGGGGCCGACCGCGGAGGTCCGCCCAGTCGACCCGGACGTCGATCTGCTTGCCGCCGTGGGCATCGGTGACCGTCCAGGTTCTGCGGAAGCGGCCGGGCGTATCGGCCCCGGAATGGATCTGGTTGAAGGGTTCCGACCGAAGCTCCTCGGTCTTCCCCTGAAGGAGGTTGGCGGCCTCGGTGGAGGCGGTGGCCGCGTGGATGGCCTGGCTGGTCCAGCCGGCCAGGCTGAAAATCGAGGCCAGCACCACGGCGAACACGGCCAGCGCCACCATGACCTCGATCAGGGTGAATCCGCGGCCGCGACAGAGACAGGAGGGGGATGGGCTCATGGGGTGAAGCTCGGGTCGGCAAGGCCGGAGGGGGCGACCAGAATGTGCCGGGCCGTCCCGGTCGGCGAGGTGATGGTGACCAGCATGGTGTTGCTGTCGCCGCCGGGCGTGAACGTCCCCCGGGGGTGGAACACGCCGCCCATGGGCGCCCCGGTCACCCGGTGGCCGGCCAGATCGTCGGGGAAGCGGATGGTTACCAGTTCATCGGGATCGCGCTGGCCGTCCTCATCGCGATCCGCCCAGAGCGAGTAGCCGGACCCGTCCTCAAGGAACGAGAATTCGACGGGCAGGTTCTCGCTCACCGCCTGGGACCGGGCCCGGCGGAGGTCGCCCAGAACCTGGGTGGCCGCGTAGTTCAGCCGGAACCCCGGCACCTGGCGGATGACGGTCCAGAGGCCGACCCCGCCAATGATGGCGATAAGGGCCACCACCACGGCCATTTCGACCAGCGAGTACGCCGCCCGGCGCCGCGCGGCCGCAGGATGAAGTTGATGTGGAGCATGCAAAGAGATTACCGCCATTGGCTAGTGTACCCGCCTGTCACGCAGAAGTCATGCCGAAAACCCCAGGGGCCGGCAAAAAAATCGGATGGCGTTGCGGGCCCGGCCCCCTGGCCCGCCATGACCGGACGCCCGAACCGGGAGGTCGGTCCCTTCGGTTCGTGGCGATGCGTCCCACCATGCGGACCTTGCGGAATGGTCAAACCGGTTCGGGCCGGAATCCAGCCCTGCGCAGCATGCGGGAGGACACGGACGCGCCCCGGGGCCGAACGAATGGCCCTTGCCGGAGGTGGGGTTTCGCGGCATGATGTCTGCTGTCGTCCTTACCGGGGCGACCGGTGTCCCACTCCATCCACCCACATCCTAGACGAACCCCGATGCCTCTTTGGCCCCAGCGATCCGGAACTCAGGCGACCGGGCCTTCCGAGGCGGTCGGTCTGGATCTGGGGGCCAGCGCGATCAAGGCCGTCCGGCTGCGGCGCACGCGAGGGGGAGGGGTCATGGTGGTGGCGGCCGGTCTGGTCGATCCCCCCCGGACCGACGGCGGCGACCTGGCCTCGGAGGAGCGGCTCCGCCTGCCGCGCCCCGTCCAGACGAAACACGCCGGGCTCGCGGTGTCGCATCCGGAAGCCCAGGCCCGGGTCGTGCGCCTGCCGACCTCCGACCGGCGCGAGAGCGTGCTGTCGCGGCTCCGGAAGACGCTGGGTGTGGGGTCGGAGGTCCGGGTCAACGGGATCTCGCTGGGCGGGGGCGGATCGGAAGGCGCCTATCTGGCGGCGGCCATGCCCGAACCGGTGGCCCGGCGGGCGCTGGGGCTGGTGGGCACGGGCACGCCGGTCCCGGTGTCGCTGGAGGTCGCGGGGGTGTCCGCCCTGTCGACCTGGGCCCGGACCCAGGGCCCCCGCCATGCCAAGGACGCGGTGGCGGTGATCGACGGGGGCGCGAGTTCCCTGACCTTCGCGCTGTTCGCGGAGGGCACGCTGTCCCTGCTCCGCACGTTCCCGTTCGGCGCGGAGGACATGATGGGGGCGGTCTGCGAGGAGCTGGATCTCGACCGGAGCCTGGCCCGAAGCCTGCTGGATGATCCCCCCGTGGACATCTCTCCGGCCATCGCCCGGGTCGTCGGACCTTTTGTGGAGCAGCTCGGGGTGGCCCGGGACTACGTGGAGCGCCGGCACCGGACCCGGCTGACCGGCGTCTACCTTTCGGGAGGGCTCGGCCATTCCGGGTTCTGGGCCCGCTTCGTGAAGGCCTCGAGCGGGCTCCCGGTACGGGAATGGGATCTGTGGGAAGGCCTGCAGATGGGGTCGGACGCCCTGCGCGACTTCCCTCGGGACGAGACCTTCCGCCTGTCCGCCGCCGTCGGGGCCGCGCTCCACGCCATGGAGGCGGCATGAGCCTGCGGGTGAACCTGATGCGCCAGGACGAGCTCCGGCATCCCAGCGGCTGGGACCGGGCCGACGTGATCCGCCTCGCCTCCCTGGTGGGCGTGGTGCTGGTGGCCGCCGTGATCGGGCTGCTGGTGGCGCGGCAGGCCGCCTTCCGGGCCCAGCTCCGGAGCGCCCGGGCCCGCTGGGCGGTGCTCCAGGACCGCAACGCCGAGCTGGTCGAGCTGCGGGCCCGCATGCAACGCGACGAGCACCTGCTGGCCCAGCTCCGGGCCTGGCAGACCACCCGGGTGGAATGGAACCGGATTCTGGGCGAGCTGCCCGGGGCCGTGCCGCCGATTATCCAGGTGACCCGGCTCACCATGCTGGGGGAGATCGACGTGCCCCGCCCCGCGGGCCCGAGGGCCGACCCCGCGGACGTCGGCCCGCCCCGCCGGACCCATAAGCTGGTGCTCACCGGACGGGTGGTGGGGGCCCGGGCCGACGAGGAGATGGAGGCGTTCGAGAGCCGGATGAGCCGGGTGCCCGGCCTGGCCGACCGCCTGGAATCGGCCCCCATCCGCGGCCCCCTGACGCGGGACGCCAACCCGACCCTGGCCCGGGTCGAGCATCAGTTCGTCCTCGACCTCCCCCTGCGCGCCCAGGAGGTGGCTCTTCCCCGTGCCGGGGGGGGCGGAGGCGCCACCCCATGAGTCCGGCCACCGAACGCAAGGTGCTGATCGGGCTCGTGGTCGGCCTGGTGGTGGTGGCGCTCTACCAGTTCGTGACCCGCTACGAAGGCGGCGGCGGGGACGAGGGGCCCGATCCCCGGGCCGAATACGAGGAGCTGCTCACCCGCATCTCCCGGGCCGAGGCTCTGATCGCCTCGGAGGACGCTCTGCGCCGACGCGGCGAGGAGGCCCGGCGCGACCTGGTGGAGGCGGCCAGCCGGCACCTCCCGGATCCGGATCCCCTGCGTTTCCTGTTCTGGGCCCATCGCACGATCTATCCGGTGGCCCGCCAGGTGGGGCTCCACGTGGACTGGGTCAACGACGACCGGCCCGTGGTGCTGGGCGACCCCCATCCCCGCGACTTCCAGATCAACCGGGTCCGCATCCGGGCCGCCGGCTCGCTGGAGACGCTGCGCCGGTTCCTGGCGGCCCTGGAGGAGAGCAATCCCCATGCCGCGGTGAGTCAGATCACGGTGACCGCGCAGGTCGGCGACCCCCTGAACCACCTGATCACCATCGTGGTGGACTGGCCGGCCTGGAGCGACCGGGAGGAGGGGATGGCCTACATGGAGGAGGAGGCGAGTCCATGAAAAAACCGACGTCGGCACGCCGATTGGCCCGCATGCTGCTTACAACGGGAGTATGCGGAATCATGTTGTGGAACCTGTCGGCCCTCGGGGCGAGGGATCCGTTCTGGCCCGTGGGCTACGAACCGCCCCGGGAAGTTCGGCCCACGCCCACCCCGACCCCGCCCCCGGTGGACAACGCCGAGGCCGACACCGAGGTGCGGGTGGCCGACGTGTCGCCCGACGAGGAGCGACGGATTCTGGCCAGCATCCGCATGGAGGGGTTCCTCCGCACGGGCACCAGCCTGTTCGCCATCATGAACCAGCAGGTGGTGGCGGTGGGCGAGAAGCTCCGGCTGCGCATCCATGGCCAGGTCCGAGAATTCCTGATCGTCGATCTCACCGAAGAGACCATCCGGCTCCGGCCCCTCTAGGGGCGGGGGCGCCCGCCCCGGGGATTCGGCTTGCCTTTCTCCCCGCGGACAGGGTAAGCCTCCGTACGGAAGACGCTTCGCGTACGGAGCCGGTCGGGACGTGGGGACCGATGGCACGCAATACGCAAACCAACCAGCCGGGGGTCCGGCGAGGGAGAATGGAATGAACAGAACCTGCGCGGCATGGCTGATGGCGATGGCAGTGGTGTGGAGCGGCCCCCTGGCCGCCGACGAGGACGAGGTTCCGGTCAACAACGGCGCCGACACGCTGGTCACTCCGGTGACCCGGCCGGAGATCGACGAGGATCGGGCGACCCTGGGACTCACCGACCAGGGCCGGATCCAGGAGATCGCCCTGGACGACGTGCCCATCGAGCAGGTGCTGGCCCTGTTCGCCCGCCGGGCCAATGTCAACATTGTGGCCGGACCGGGCATCGCGGGGACCACGGTGTCCGCCAACCTGCGCGATGTGGAGTGGGAGTCGGCGCTTCTGGCCATCCTCGATTCGGTGGGGCTGGTCATGGTGGAGCGCTCGCCCGGCATCCGGACGGTGATCTCCCAGGAGCAGTACGAGGCCGAGATGCAGCGGCAGCGCGAGCGCCGTCGCGCCGAGGCCGAGAGCCAGCGCGACGAGCCGCTGACCTCCGCCCATATCGCGCTTCATTTCACCACCACCAACGAGGTGCTCCCGGTGGTGCAGCAGATGCTGGTGCACTCCAATGCCACCGCCACCGCCTTCGCCTCCTCGAACGCCATCATCGTCAACGAGACCGAGGGCCAGGTGCAGAGGATCCGGACCATGGTCGAGCAGATCGACATCGAGCGGCCCCAGGTCTACGTCGAGGTGAAGTTCGTGGAGCTCAATGACACCAAGGCCTCCGATGTGGGCATCGACTGGCAGGTCCTGCAGGGGTACTCGGTGGGGGCGGCCGGCGTCGGCTACAGCTACGAGCGGACCCGGACCCGGATGGACCAGGACGCGGCGGTCCGGGCCCGCCTGGACACCCGCATGGACGGCAACTCGACCTCGACGACCGACGGGGCCACCACCACCACCTCCATGACCGGCCGGGATCAGACCCTGATCGACGCCGTGGTGCAGGGCCGGAACTTCGAGTCCTTCGATCTCGAGGATGGAACCATCACCACCGTGCCCAGCCGGGTCCGCGAGGACGTGCTCTCGGCGGTGCTCTCCGCCGACGCCTTCGCCCTCACCCTGAGCGCCCTCGAGCAGCGGGCCGGGGTCGAGGTGGTGTCCGATCCCAAGATCGTGGTGGCCAGCGGCCAGACCGCCAGCATCCATGTGGGGCGCAACGAGCCCAACGTGGTCGCCGTGCCCACCGGGGATCTGGGCGACCGCTACGCCTTCAGCCTCGACAGCCAGCGGCCGTGGATCGAGATCGGCGTCAAGCTGGACGTCACCCCCACCGTGAACACCGACGACAACATCACCGTCCGCATCACCCCGGAGCTGAGCCGGAAGATCGGGGACAAGTTCGTGGGCGAGGCGGGCACCTCCTTCCCCATCACCCAGACCCGCCGCATCATCACCGAGTTCAACGTGCCCACCGGCAAGACCGTGGCCATCGGCGGGCTGACCACCGAGGAGGACCGGGAACGAGTCCGCCGGGTGCCCGTGCTGGGCAGCATCCCCGTCATCGGCAAGTACCTGTTCAGCCACCGCTCCACCGAGCGGATCCGGGACGAGGTCATCATGTTCGTCACCGTGCACAAGCTCGAGACGGCGGCCATGGACGAGCGCGCCGGCCTGCCCTCCAACGCGGAGCTGATCCATCCCAGGCTGGAACGGCACGCCGGCACGGCCCGGCCGGCCGAGGCGGCGTCCGAGCCCGCCGAGGTCGAGATGGTTCCGGAGGCGGAAGGGGACGACCCGGCTTCCGGGGACGAGGAGATCCCGCCGGCCGGCCTTGAGGTGCGGTCCCTGTTCCCGGCCCTGCCGCCCGGGTAGGGGAAGGGACGGTTCCGGGCGCGCCGGAACCACCCGGGGGCCGCCGCGGACACGCCGCGGCGGCCCCTTCCCTGTGGGGGCGGCCGGCGGATCCCGTCCGCCCCAGGAGACGGCATGTACGAGAAACATTTCGGCTTTCGCGAGCTTCCCTTCAACATCACCCCGGACCCGAAGTACATCTATTACTCGGAATCCCACCGGCGGGTGCTCGACCATATGGTGTATGGGATCGAGCACCGGAAGGGATTCGTGGTCCTGATCGGCGAGGTGGGCTGCGGAAAGTCGATGACCTGCCGGGCCCTCCTCCGGCGCCTGTCCGATCGGACCCGCACCGCCTACATCCTGAACCCCCTGGTCAGCGGCACCCAGCTCCTCCGCTCCATCCTCGATGATCTCGGCCTGCACCCCGACGGCCGGGACCGGCTGAGCCTCATTGGACAGCTCAATGCCTTCCTGCTCGACCAGACCAAGGTCGGCAACAACGTGGCGGTGATCATCGACGAGGCCCAGGATCTGCCGCCGGAGGTCCTCGAGCAGATCCGCCTGCTCTCCAACCTCGAGACCGACCAGCACAAGCTGCTGCAGATCATCCTGGTCGGTCAGCCCGAGCTGGAGACCCGGCTGAACTCCCACGAGTTCCGGCAGCTCCGCCAGCGCATTTTGGTGCGGTGCCGCCTGCGCCCCCTCACCGAGGACGAGACCCGGGAGTACGTGAGGCACCGGCTGACCGTCGCGGGCGGCGGCGAGGCCCTGCTCGCCTCCGTGGACGAGGCCGCCCCCCGCATCCATGCCTACGCCCAGGGCATTCCCCGGCTCATCAACAACCTGTGCGACAGCGCCCTGCTCGTCGCCTATGTCACGGGGACCGGGGCCCTGGGCGTCCGGGAGGTGGAGGCCGCGCTGGCCGAGGTGGAGGCCGGGGGATGAGCCTGATCCAGGAGGCGCTCAAGCGTCAGCAGGCGGAGGAGGGAGGCCGTCCTCCGGCGCGGCGCCCCGCCCTGGTCCGCTACGTGGCCGGGGAGACGCCCGACCGGACGCCTCCTCCGCCCTCGCGGTCCTGGGTCTCCGCCGTGCTGCTGCTCCTGCTGCTGGTTTCCGTGGCCGGGCTGGCCGGGCTGATCCTCCTCGGCCCCGAGGGCCGGGAGCGGCTGCTGGGTCGGGGAGGCGAGCCGGCGCCGGTGGCCGTGCC
>PXDE01000261.1 GCA_003566475.1 PVC group bacterium
CAGCTCCGGTTCGTGGCCCGCTGGGGGCGGGTGATCGGGCGCGGCTTCCGCGACATCCTCCAGGACACGTTCGCCCATCGGATCACCGAGCCGGATCGGGCGCGGGCCTGTCTGCTGGAGGTGTTCGCCCGGCAGTTCCCGGACGGCCGCTGCATCCGGGCCTGGCGGCTGCCCCACGGCCTGCTCGACCTCCAGCACTACGCGGACAGCCCGAGCTGGATGATCATGGCCCTGTCCTTCTACCTCAAGGAGACCGCCGACTTCGGGATCCTCGAGGCGACGGCGCCCTATCTGAACCCGGACGATCCCTACGCCGAGCCGACGTCGTCGGGCACGGTCTGGGAGCACGTCGTTCTGGCCCAGCGGCACCTGCTGGCCGACCGCGGGGCGCACGGGCTGTCGAAGATCCACTACGGGGACTGGTGCGACACCATGAACGGGGTGGGGGCCCGGGACCGGGGCGAGAGCGTGATGCTCTCCATGCAGGTGGTGTGGGGCTGCGGGCTGCTGGCCGAGCTGGCGGACCGGGTCGGCCGTCCCGAGATGGCCGAGGAGATGCGGGCGGGTGGCCGCGAGCTGCGCGAGGCCGTCCGGACGCACGCCTGGGACGGCGGCTGGTGGCGACGGGCCTTCGACGACGACGGGCTGCCCGTGGGCAGCGCCGACACCCAGCCCGGGGACCGGGGCGAGGGGAGGGTCTTCCTCAACCCCCAGAGCTGGGCGGCCATCGCCGGCATCTCGACGCCCGAGGAGCTGGAGACCAGCTTCGCGGCGGCCCGCGAACACCTCGACACCGGCTATGGGATGATTCTGCACGCCCCGCCGTTCACCGGGCTGGTGCCGAGGATCGGGCAGATGACCGCCATGACCCCCGGCTTCTACGAGAACGGCAGCGTGTATGTGCATGGCAACTGCTTCTGGATGTACGCGCTGGCCGTGACCGGGCGGGGCGAGGAGGCGTGGCAGGCGCTGCGGGCAGTGCTGCCGGACACCGCCAACAAGCCCAACGGCGACACCGAACCGTTCACCGTGCCCAACTATTACATCGGCCCGGCCGCCTCCCGCCGGAAGCAGCGCAACCTCTACCTGTCCGGATGGCGCACGGGATCGGCGAGCTGGATGTTCATGACCGGCCTCGAGGGCCTGTGCGGGGTGCGGGCGGAGTACGACGGCCTGGTGATGGATCCGCACCTGCCTGACGGGTGGGACCAGGCAAAGGTGCGCCGGCCATTCCGGGGCGACGTGTACGAGATCGAGATCCGACGGACCGGTCCCGGAACTTCGGTCGCCGTCCGCCTAGACGGCGATCCTGTTCCCGGTAACCTGGTGCGCCCGGTCGGCGACGGGGCCACGCATCGCATTGTGGTGGACGTGGGCTGACCGGGGTGCCGTCCCCCGAAGTAACGGAACCGGAGCCGCGCCTGGAGACGATGCTTCCACGAGGAAAGGTGGAATCATGAACGACTACGCGGAACTCCGGATCCTGCCAAGGGTCACCGCCCGCACGCCGCAGCATCTGGGCGTAAACGTCGAGATCCAGGAGTGTCACGACGAGATCAACCTGTGGGACTGGCTGGTAGATTCGGGCTCGACGGTGGTCCGGGAGTTCCACCCCGAGCAGCCGCTGTGCGACCCGGCTGATCCGGATCGATTCGCCGATATCGATGGTAAGGCCGCGTTCGAGGCGTTCCGGGAGCGCCTGCGCGGAGAGCCCGGTGGTCCTGACCGCAGGACTCGACGAGGGGCTCCAGGCCCGCGTCGAAACACCATGACAGGTCAGGCGCGACTCATGCGTTGACGTGTTTGTGCAGGCATCGTCACAACCTGGCTAACCCGGGAACCGACGCGGTCGTCGGGAGCCCCGGCGCCGACGAAGCATGGCGGCCACGCCGACCAGCCCGAGGAGCGCGGCGGATCCGGGCTCGGGCACCACGGAGGCGGGCCCCGTCCACCGGAGGGTGGAGATGTCGACGATACCCTGAGGCGGGGACGCGACCCCGTCGGCCAGGGCGTCCAGACGAATGGCTGCATACAGGCCGACGATGGCCGGGTCATGCCCGAGGGCCGGGCGGTGCGAGCGGCGCGAGCCTGGGGAGGCGGTCACCGGGCTTGACCCGGACCGGCGGGGTGGCCCACCATCGCCCGCTTATGGCCACACAACCTTCGGCAATGGACAACCTGGTTTCCCTGTGCAAGCGGCGGGGCTTCATCTTTCAGAGTTCCGAGATCTACGGGGGCATCAACGGCTTCTGGGACTACGGTCCGCTGGGGGCGGACCTCAAGCGGAACATCAAGGACGCCTGGTGGCGCGACACCGTGCACCGCCGGGACGACATGGTGGGGCTCGACTCGTCGATCATCATGCATCCCCGGATCTGGGAGGCCTCGGGCCATGTGCAGGGGTTCACGGACCCCATGGTGGACTGCCGGGCCTGCAAGCGGCGCTACAAGGCGGACCAGATCAAGGTGCTGCGCCCCTCGGGCGGCGAGGGGCTGAGCTTCGCGTTCTTCGAGGGGGACCGGGAACCGGCCGACCGCAAGATCCGCAAGCAGGCCAAGGCCGATCCCTCCGCCTACGAGGTGATCGATCTCTCGGCCCTAGATGGCAAGGACTTCGCCTCCGTGGTGGGTCCGGACGTGGACGAGCCGGGCACCCTGACCGAGCCGCGGTCGTTCAACCTGATGTTCCGCACTCAGGTGGGCCCGGTGGCCGACGAGTCGTCGGTGGCCTACCTCCGTCCCGAGACCGCGCAGGGGATCTTCGCCCAGTTCTCCAACGTGCTGGCCACCTCGCGCCAGAAGATCCCCTTCGGCATCGCCCAGATCGGCAAGGCCTTCCGCAACGAGATCAACCCCCGGAACTTCACCTTCCGCTCGCGCGAGTTCGAGCAGATGGAGGTCGAGTTCTTCGTGAAGCCGGGCACGGACGAGGACTGGCACCGGACGTGGATCGCGGAGCGGCTGCGCTGGTACGAGAGCATCGGCATCGCCGGCGACCACCTTCACCAGTTCGAGTATCCCAAGAGCGACCTGGCCCACTACGCCAGCGCCTGCGTGGACATCACCTACGACTTCCCCTTCGGCCGCCAGGAGCTGGAGGGCATCGCGGCCCGGGGCGACTTCGATCTGTCGCGGCACCAGGAGTACAGCGGCAAGTCGATGGTGTACTTCGACGAGGAGACCCGGGAGAAGTTCATCCCCCACGTGGTCGAACCGTCGGCGGGGGTGGACCGGATCTGCCTGGCCGTGCTCTGCGAGGCCTACGCGGAGGAATGGGTGCCCAAGGGCGAAGGCGCGGGCGGGCCGCGCCCCGCCGAGCCGGGCGCCCCCGTCCCCGAATTCTACGAGCCGCGGACGGTGCTGCGCTTCCATCCCCGGGTGGCGCCGGTGAAGGCGGCGGTGTTCCCGTTGCTCAAGAACCGGCCCGAACTGGTGGAAAAGGCCCGCGAGATCTACCGGGACCTCCAGCGGCGGCACCGCGTATTCTGGGATCAGACCGGGGCCATCGGCCGCCGCTACCGCCGCCAGGACGAGGCCGGCACGCCGTTCGGGATCACCATCGACTTCGAGACGCTGGAGAATGGCACGGTAACCTTGCGCGACCGGGACAGCATGGCTCAGGAGCGGATCCCGGCGGCCGAGGTGGCGGCCCGGATCGATCCGGCGGCGGGCTGACCGTGCCCTCCGCTGTCGTGAACCCCGAACCTGGGGTAGGTTGAACGCAGGAGGATGATGCCGAGATGAAAGACCTGTTTTCCGTCATGATGGCGGCGGCCCTGATCGCGGTCGGGTTCGCGGTCTGGCGCATGCACCAGCGTCTGGAGGCCCAGGAGCAGGCCCTGCACGCCCTGGACCAGGCCGTCCGGTCGATCCATGTGCGGCAGGCCCCGCGAACCGACCCGCCGCCGGTCACCCCCGCCGACCTCCCTCCGCCCATTCCCAGCCGGTTTGGCCGTTAGGCCTCCGGCCCTTCCGAATCCGCACCCGGACGCCGCATGACCCCAGGCGAATCGACCGAAGCCCTTGAAGCCCGACGGGACCGGCTGTGGGCCGCCGTCTGTCCGATCCTGCATGCCCCGGTGGGCGGCGGGGTCGCCCCGGCGGGCGACCTGAGCGCCGCCGATCTGCGCGACCTGTTCCACCGCCTGGGACCGGCTCTGGAGGATCTGGAGCTGTATCCGGAATCGGCCTACTTTCACGATACCCTGCTCGGCCGGACCCCGGGCGGCCAACGGGTGCTCGCCCGGCTCGAGGTGGACGCCCTGGCCCAGGTGGAGCGGGACCGCGCCGACCTGCTGCAGGAGCTTCCCTACGGCATGGTGCGGGGCTGGTTCCCGGTCCAGGTGCAGGGCCGCCTGGTCCACTGCCTGGTCTCGGGGCGGCTGCGCCGGCCCGGCGTGAGGCGCAAGGAGCTGGAGGCGCTGGCCCACGAGGCCGGCCTCCCCCCCGACGAGCTGGAGGACGTGTTCGCCCGGATTCCCTCCCAGACCGAGAAGCAGATCGAGCGGACGTTCGGCCTGCTCCGGGCCCTCCGCGACACCGTGCAGACCGCGCTCGAGGAACGGGCCCGCGCCCAGCGCCTGTCCGCCCAGCTCGGCCAGGCCGAGAAGACCGGCTCGCTGGGCACCCTGTCCGCCGGCCTGGCCCACCATTTCAACAACCTGCTCTCGGTGATCCTCGGCTACTCGAGTTTGCTCCTGAACCATGAGGACCTGAGCGAGAAGGCGGCCCAGGCGCTGCGCAAGATCGCCGAGTCCGCCCAGCGGGGACGCCGGGCCACCGAGGAGCTGCTGGCGTTCAGCGAGGTGGCGGAGGAGCGGGAGATCGCCTGCCGGATCCATGACCACCTGCGCAGCGTGCTCGCCATGCTGGCCCCCCGCCAGGGCGGGGCGGTGCCGCTGACCCTGCGCCTGGAGGCGGCCCGCGACCGGATGCTGGCCCGGCCCAGCGCGGTGCATCGGCTGGTCCTCGCGGTGCTGACCTACGGGCTGGAGGCGGCGGCCGAGGACGGGGCCATGGTGCTGGCCTCCGGCCTGGTCGAGAGCGAGGGGGAGGAGGCGCTTCGTCTCACCCTGTCCGGCGAGGGCCCCCTCCCCGGACCCGGCGGCGAGGCGTTCGACGAGCTGGTCGGCCTGGCCGGAGCGTTGGGGGGAAGCGCGGTCCTCGCCGCCCCCGACGGCGAACCGGCCCGGGTCGAGATCTCCCTCCCCCTGGCCGCGGCGACCGCCGAGCCGCGGGCGACGCAGGAGGTGGCGGCGCTGGGCCCCCGGCAGGTGCAGGCGAGCACGGTGTGGGTGGTGGACGACAATCCCAATGTTTGCGAGTTCTGCGCCCAGGGGCTGGAGGAGCTGGGCCACCATCCCCGCGCGGTGCCCGACGGGGAGCAGCTCATGGCCCTCTGCGAACGGGGAGACGGCGCTCCGGACCTGTTCCTGCTCGACTTCAGTCTGCCCGACTACAATGGGCGGGAACTGGTGGAATGGCTGCGGGATCGCGGTATCGAGGCGCCCATCGTCCTGACCAGCGGCCTCATGCCCAACACGCCGGACATCCATGCCGCCCTGCAGGCCCGCAAGGTCCTCTTCCTCCAGAAGCCGTTTACCCTGAGGGAACTCGGGGATCTCATCGACATGGCGCTGGGGGACACCCTCCTGGATTGAGCCTCTTGACAAGGTGGCGGACCTTGGGGCTTACTGTCCGTTTACCCATTCCTCAGAGGAGTACATGGCACAGACGATCACGGAAGTGAAGGTCCGGCGCGGCGAGCCGGTCGAGAAGGCGATCCGCCGGCTCAAGAAGAAGCTCGACAAGGAAGGCATCATGCGGGAGATCCGCGCCCACCGCCACTACGAGAAGCCCAGCGAGCGGAAGCGCCGCAAGACCGCCCGCGCCCGCTCCCGCACCCGATAGGCCCTCCGGCGGCCGGCCGTTCCCGGCGGGCCGCGCCCGCCCCCCGCCCATGCCCGCCCCCCTGACCCCGGGCATTCAAGCGTTCGCGCTCTCCACCCGCTGGAACGCGTATCGCCACGCCCGGGGCGAGGATCTCGTGGACGAGATTCTGGATCTGGGCTTCACCCGGCTCGAACTCGGCTACGATTTCCGCCACGAGCTGACCGACGGCGTGCGCCGCCGGGTCCGCGAGGGCGCGGTCCGGGTGGGCAGCGTCCACAGCATCTGCCCGGTCCCCCTGGGACAGCCCCAGGGCGGTCCCGAACTGTACACCCTGGCCAGCCCCGACGCCGCCGAGCGGGCCCAGGCGGTGACCCATCTCACCGAGACCATCCGGTTCGCGGGGGAGATGGGCGCCTCGGCGGTGGTGGTCCATGCGGGCAACGTCCACCTCCGGCGGCGGCTGACCCCCCTGCTGCTCGGCATGGCCGAGGCGGGGGCCCTGGGAACGCCCGCCTACGAGAAGGCCCGTCTCAAGCTGGCCGCCAAGCGCGAGAAGCGGGCCCGCAGGCAGCTCGGTTTCCTCTACGCGGGCCTGCAGGAACTCATGCGCCCGGCCCGGGAGGCCGGGGTGCGGATCGGCCTGGAGATCCTCCCCACCTGGGAGGCCTTCCCCACCGAATCCGAGATGGAGGGCCTGCTCGCCTACTTCCCGGAGGATGCCTTCGGCTACTGGCACGACTTCGGGCACGCCCAGATCCGGATGAACCTGGGGTTCATCCATCACCTGCGCTGGTTCGAGCGCCTGGCCCCCCGCATGGTCGGCATGCACATCCACGACGTGATCCCGCCCGGCCGCGACCATGTCCTGCCCCCGCGCGGCCAGATCCCCTTTGCCGACTTCCGCCCGCATCTCCCGGAGGACATCCCCCTCGTGTTCGAGCCTTCGTCCCGGGCCCGGCCGGATGACCTGGCTGCTGCCGTCGCTCACCTTCACGAGGCCTGGACCGCGCCACACGGCCACAGCCGGAACCACGCGGGGGGACCGCGAATGGACGCGGATCCCAGATCCGAGACTTGATCCGTCGGCTTGGCTTGCCGACGGGGTGGGCGAAAGGATGCGATGTCGTCTCCCCGACCAGACCGGCCTCGACCGCTCTGGGGGCGAGCACTGGAAAGAGCCGGACGGCGGGACGACGGGAGGTCAGGGAGTCGCTTCAGCCGCCGGCTCGCCCCGGCTGCGTCGCCGGATCTGCGGTCCCCCGCCCATGGGGGCCGGCTGTGCATCGAAGGCAACGTTCCGCTCCGCCACCGGAGCCGCTTCCGCGTCCCCGCGCGGGCGCGGCTGGACAGAATCCTGGCGGCCTCGGCCACCCCCC
>PXDE01000515.1 GCA_003566475.1 PVC group bacterium
CACGATCATGGTCTCGCCCACGGCCCGGCCGAGGCCGATCATCACGGCCGAGAACATGCCGCTCATGGCGGTGGGGATGACGATGCGGATGGCGGTCTGCCAGGGCGTGGCTCCGGCCCCCAGGGAGGCGGCCCGCAGATGCTCGGGCACGGCGGAAAGCGCGTCCTCGGCGATGGTGTAGATGATGGGGATCACCGCGACGGCCATGGCCATGCCCACCACCATGGCATTGCGCTGGCTGTAGGTGGAGAACACGTCGGGCGGGAACAGCGCCTCGCCCCGGGGGTCGAGGCCGATCCAGTCCACGGCCTGGCTAAGCACCAGGGCCAGCGCCACCGTCCCCACCGAAACGCCAAGGAACTTCACCAGGTCGAGCAGGGCCATCCGCCGCCGGGGCCAGCCGGCCGTGCGGTCGCGCAGCCGGGGGGTCACCCAGAGCGCGGTGGCGATCCCCACCGCGATGGCGCAGAGGGGCAGCAGCAGGATGAACCAGCCCCCGGCCGCCGAAACGATCTGTCCGTCCAGCCAGCCCTTGAGGTCGCCCGCGAAGAGGAGCCGCTCCAGGACCGGCCCCACCATCAGGGCCATCCGGAAGCCGACGAACACCAGGAGGATGGCGGCGGTCAGCCGCACTCCGCCCAGCACGCTCAGGGTCTTGGCGGCCCGGCCCCGGAATCCGCGCGGCCCGGGGACGGCTCCGATCTGCTCCAGCCGGAGCACCATCGAGTAGGGCAGAAGCTGCCACAGGTAGGCGGCGGCGAGGAAGGTCAGCGGCAGCACGAAGAGCAGGGCCAGGGTGGCGGGCACGATCCGCTCGATGATGGGCGCGAACACCAGGGCGGCCAGGAACCCCAGCACCACCGAGGGCAGGGAGGCCATCACCTCGATAAGCGGTTTGACCCAGGCCTTGACCCGCGGGTGGAGGAACTGGCTGGTGTAGATGGCGGCCATCAGGGCCAGGGGCAGCGAGAAGGCCATGGCGTAGACGGTGGCCTTGAGGGTGCCGAAGATGAGGGGCATCAGGCTGTACTTGGATTCGAAGTCGTCGGTGCCCGCCGAGGACTGCCAGACCAGGGAGGGCCGGGAGTACCCCTCGTACCAGATGGGCTGGAAGATGGTCCGGAAGGAGGCCGAGGCATGCCGGAGATCGATCGTCCAGTAGTGGAGGCTCTGGTCGGTGCTGGCCAGGAGGCCGTCGTCCTTGGGCGCGAGGGTGAGGGTCCGGATGGGGGTGCCCTCCCGGGGCGGGGTCTCGACCAGCAACTGGCCGGCCGTCACCTGGTATACCCGGGTCGACCCGTCCTCGAAGCCCGCCGCCACCAGGCGGCCGCGCGAGGACTCGGCGAGGTCGGTCACCGGGGACCGGTCCGGGTGGCCGGGCAGGCCGATGGCCGCCACCAGCAGAGCGTGGTCGGAGGTGGGGACCACCCGGAACCGCTCCGGGCCCCAGTCGGCCAGTTCGCGGGGCAGGTCGAGCGGGTGGGGCATCTGCTCCGCCGCGGGCACGGGAAGGCGACGGTCCAGAGGCTCCCCCGCCACCACCTCGGACAGGAGATCGGCCCGGACCAGGTTGAGGCCGTCGGTGGTCAGGGCCACATGGGGCAAGGTGATCCGGAACCAGGAGCGGATCTGCCCCAGGCTGTCGCCGACGAGCAGCGAGTTGCGGCCGATGAGGAAGTTCGCGGCGGTGACGGTGGCCCCGGGATCGGGGGTGACGTCGAGTTCCTCGGCCACCCGGATGTTCCGGAGGTCGCGCATGTCGAAGCGCACCAGGCGGCCGTCGGGCCACAGGGCGAGCACCATGTCGCCGAGCCCGCTCACCCGCACCTGCTTGGGCGGATCCTCGGCGTCGAACGGATAGGGAACCTCGGCACCCCGGGCCCGCACCGTCCATTGCATGGTGAGAAGGTTCTGGGTTCGGGTCACCCGGCGGTAGCGGAGGACGCCGTCCCCGCTCAGGGCCACGTAGATGGGGCTGCGGTCGCGGATGGTCAGGTCGATGGCCAGCACCGGATGGGGCGATTCGGCCGGAATGACCGCCTCGAGGTCCACGAGGAGGCGGTGATGGCGAAACCCGGTGGAGGCCCGCTCGATCACCTGATCCCCGACCTGTTGCCGCTCTCCCTGTTCCAGCCCCAGGGCCAGGATCTCCGGAGCCTCGTTCTCATCCGGCACGAACTGGACCTCGAAGATCAGGGTGCCGAGCTGGATGGTGCCGTCGTCGAACCCCAGGGCGAAGTGGTCGCCCACCCGCGGGAAGAAGCTGGAGGTGAGGGTCCGCCCCTCGGTCAGGTCGTGGGTGCTCAGCACCTCCCGGGTGCCCGGATCGAAGACGACCACCCGTCCGCCCTCGAAGATCTCGTAGGCCAGCGTCTTGTGGTAGTTCATGCGGACGAACACGGGCTGCTCGTGGATGGCTTCACCGACCTGGGGCATGTCCACCACGTCCTCGATCTCCGCGCCATAGAAAAGGGGAACCGCCACATAGACCAGGAACACGCAGACCGTGAACACAGCCACGATGGTGCCCAGCCCGCCCAGGGTGATCACCCCCCTGGACACCAGGTCCGCGATCCGGACCATGGGCGAGGTCGAGCGTCGGCGAGTCCGGCCCGTGAAGGACCGTCCGGACGGGTCGGGCGCGGGCGGAGGCGGGGCGGGGTGGCTCATGGGGGGGAGGAGGGTGGTGATCGGTGATCGGTGATCGGTAGTCGGTTAACAGGGTCGGTGGTCAGTCGCGGCCGCTGGCACGCTGGGCCAGCCGGATGGGGGCAATGAGACGCCACGGCAATACCCAACGCCCTGTAGCGGCCGCTCGACCGAGTCTGCGAGGGAGAGCGGCTTCCTTGAGGGTGTCTCAGAGTAGGATAGCGTATCGCCGCATCCGGCGAAAGGTTCGCGAGGGGCGGCGTCCGCCGGGGACGCCGCCCCCCTGGGTTAAGACTTTAGCCGGAGCCGATGTCGCGATCAGTTGATGCCGATCTTCTTCAGCTCCTCCTGGGCCACGGCGGCCGGGACGGGGTAGTACCCGTCGCGGATCACCGCCTCCTGGCCCGGCCGGGAGAACATGTAGCGGATGAACTCGCGGCGGAGGGGCTCCATCGGGGTGCCCGGGCGGTGGTTGACATAGACGTAGAGGAACCGGGCCAGGGGATACTCGCCGGTGTAGGCGTTCTCGGCCTCGGCGGCCACCTTGTCGGAGTCGGCGTCCACGGCCAGGGGCACCGGGGCCACGTCGGCAGTGCGATAGCCGATGCCGGAGTAGCCGATGCCCGCGATGTCGCTGGCCACACCCTGGACCACAGCCGAGGAGCCCGGCTGCTCGCGCACCTCGTCCTTGTAGTCGCCGCCGAACAGGGCCACGTCACGGAAGTAGCCGTAGGTGCCGGAGGCGGCGTTGCGGCCGTACAGGGAGATCGGCCGGTTCGCCCACTCGCCGGTCAGCCCCACATCGCCCCAGGTCCGGATGTCGCGGGCGTGGCCGCCGCGCCGGGTCTTGGAGAAGATGGCGTCCACTTCCTGGAGAGTCAGCCCGCGCTGGACGATGGGGTTGTCCTTGTGGACATACACCGCCAGCATGTCGATCCCCGTGCGGAGGAGCGTGGGCGGATACCCGTACTCCTTCTCGAAGGCGTCGACTTCCCGCGCCCGCATGGTCCGGCTCATGGGACCGAAGAGGGCGGTGCCCGAGACCAGCGCCGGCACGGCGGTGGCCGAGCCCTTGCCCTCGATCTCGATGGGCACGTTCGGGTAGTGGGCGAAGTAGCCCTCGGCCCAGAGCGTCATGAGGTTGTTCATGCTGTCCGAGCCCACGCTCTTCAGGTTGCCCGACACGCCGGAGGCCGGCTCGTAGGGCTTCAGGTTCTGGTCCACGCGCACCTGCGCCTGGCTGGCGCCGACCAGCAGGGCCGCCGCCGCGATTCCGGTCATCATCTTCATCTGCATGTGAGGTCCTCCTTCGGGACTTCGGGTTGTACGACACGGACAGGTTCAGCCCGCAAGGTTAGGCAACGGTTAGGACGTGATTAGGTGTTGGGGAAACTCGCGGTGCAGGCCCCAGAAGGCCTGGAAGGAGGCTTCGGGGGTGAACCGCGTGGCGTGAGCCTCAGCCGCCTCCCGCATGGCGGCGTGGGTCGCGGGCGCCGACAGGATGGCGTCGATGGCCCGGGCCAGCGAGCCGGGGGTCATGGGATCCAGAATGCGCCCGGACATGCCATCCGCCACGCAGTCGCGGGGTCCGCCCTGGCCGGACACCACGACCGGGAGTCCGGAGGCCTGGGCCTCGAGCAGCACCACCCCGAAGGTGTCGGTCTCGCTGGGGAAGGCGAAAAGGTCGGCCGACGCATAGGCTTCGGCCAGCTCACGGCAGGCCAGGAATCCGGTGAAGGTGACCGGCAGCCCCTCGAGGTCCGCCCGCATGGTCCGCAGATAGGGCCCGTCGCCCACCACGGTGAGGGCGACGTCCCGGCGGGCGGCGGCCAGCATGCGGAAGGCCTTGGTCAGGCAGGAGAGGTTCTTCTCTTCGGAGACCCGGCCCACGTAGAGGATCTTGTGCGGCCGATCCGCATGCCAGGCCCGGCGCAGTTCCTCCCGCCGGTGGGCGGGCGAGAACGTCGAGGTGTCGATGCCCCTCCCCACCACCGCCACCCTGGCCGGATCCAGTCCATGGGCGATGAGGTCGTCCCGGGTGGCGGAGGACGGGGCGGCCACCCGATCCATCTGGCCATAGAACCATCGCATGGCGTCCCAGGCCACCTCGGCCATCGCGGGATCGTCGGTCAGATCCCTCGCATAGCGGGGGAAGTCGGTGTGGTAGGTGCCAACCACCGGGAGCCCCCGGTCCCGGGCCAGGATCAGGCCCAGCAATCCCATGGGGCCGGGCGTGGACAGATGCGCCACGTCGAATCCGCAGCGGTCGGCGGTGGACTGGACCTCGAGGACGCGCGGCATCTGGAGCGTGAGCCCCGCGTAGGCGGCGAGACCTATGGTGCCGACCGGCTCGAAGCAGATGGACGGAGCCGCCATGGGGGCCGATCCGGCGTGGTAGATGTCGAGGGGGTATCCGCCCGCCTCGGCGGCGGCGGCCCACTGCCGGAGGGTGGTGGCCACCCCGCTGATGTGGTCCGGCGAATCCACGAACAGGGCGACATGGGGACGGTCCGGAACCGACCGCGTCGGCCCGGGCCGGTCCATGCCGAGGGGCGGGCGTCCCGTCGCGGGCAGCGGCTGGTATCCAAAGGCGATCCGGGTCGCCATCTCGTAGGCCATGCGCGGCGAGGCGAACCCGGGGGAGGTCCGGGCCAGGCGGGCAAGCGGCCGGACGAGATGGTACCAGTTGGCCAGATCGCGCGGCTGCCAGATCCGGGTGGCCATCAGATTGCCGAGGACCGTCTGAACCCGCGAGGGGCGGGCGCGAGGGATGGACGGTGCGGGGGGCGCCTCCTGGAGCAGGGTCATGACACCACCCCCGGACCCCGGCCGTCCTCGGCAGCGCAGGACGTCGGAGCCCGACCCGGCTCGGTCTTCTGGGCGGCCCGCTCCCGGCATGGATCGGGAAACCGGATGGATTCCAGCCTCGGCCCGGAGCTACGTCGTCGAGTCCGTTCAGTCATGGTCGCGTTCCTCCCCTTCCGGTTGTCATCACGTTTCCCACCTTCCCACGCTCCCGTTCGGCCGCCGTGAGGATGGCTCTAGGTTTCGGCAAGGGGGCTCCGGCGGCTGTCGGCCTCCCCGGCGGCGCGGGACGCGGCCTGGGTCACCGCATTCTCATGGTCCGCGCATCCGATGGTCACGGGGCCGGGCGATCCTAAGCCCCAGACATGGTGTCCATGTCGGGGAGGGAACAGCGATGACGGAACCGTCTGAATGGCCGACCCAGGCCGCCTACCGGGCCATGTGGATCTCCGACACCCATCTGGGCGCTCCGGAGGCCCGGGTCGAGGATCTGCTCCACTTTCTGGAGCATCACGACGCCGATCTCCTTTATCTGGTCGGCGACATTGTGGACATCGAGCGCATGCGGCGGCGGCCCGCCTGGCCGGCCGCGCACGCTCGGGCCGCCCAGATGATGCTGGACCGATGCGCGGGCGGACGGAGAGTCATCTACATTCCCGGAAACCATGACGCCGCCGTGCGGGCGCTTCTGCATCTCGACCTGTCGGGGGTGGAGATCTGGCCCTGGGCGGTGCATGCCACGGCGGATGGCCGACGCCTGCTGGTGACCCACGGCGACACCCATGACGACCATGCGGCCCGGGGAGCGGCGGGCAAGGCGGTCTGCTACGCTGTCCACGGCGCGGTTCACGCGATGGTGCGGGGGATGAACCGCCGTCGGGACGCGGCCGGGCAGCCCCGACTCGCGGTCGGCCCCTGGTTCCGCCGCCGGGTGCCCGCCGTCCGCCGATACGTGGAACGCTATGAACAGGCGCTGGCCGCCGCCGCCGCCCGGCACGAGCTCGACGGGGTGGTCTGCGGACACATTCACTGCCCGGTCCTCCGGCCTTCGCCCGCCCCGGCCTACTACAACTGCGGGGACTGGATCGACCATGCCACCGCCATCGTGGAGACGGCCCAAGGCGAACTGCGGCTGCTCGATGCGGAGGGGAGGATCCTCGAGTCCGAGCCTCCGCGTCCGTCCCTCCGTCCCTCCGACGCCTCCCATGCTCGGGGGACGGATCCCCGCCTCCACACCGCCAGCGCTAGCGGAGAACCGCGTCGATCCCCATGGCCCGGTCGCGGGCGAACCTAGGGGCCACCCGGCGCTGGAGGACGGGGCCGAGCAGGCGATGGCCGAGCAGAAGCCCCAGGCGGTCCACCCATCGGTAGCCACGCTGTCCGCGCAGGATGACGGCGAGCAGCCGACGCAGCGACGTCCGGCGGATCCGCACCCGGCGCAGGCTCAGATGAACCTGATAGCCGGGACGGTGAGTGGCCTCGTACTCCCGCCGCAGGCGGAGGAGCCGCTGGACCTGGACTTCATCGAACGGCCAGAACAGGTACTCGCGGGCCACGCAGAGGAGATGGAACGTGTCGTGCATGAGGCCCAGTCCGTCCTGGGGCAGCCCGTGACCACGGGCCAGGTCGCGCAGGGCCCGGACCTTGGCCAGGCCGGCCCACCCTTCCCGCCCCGCCGCGTCTCCGTCCGTCACGAACAGCCGCATCGCCTTGCGCATCCAGTGGTTCACGATCACCTGGTCCCAGAAGACCCAGAGCAGAGGGGGCACCCTCAGACGGCGGAAGAACACCTTTCGGCGGG
>PXDE01000387.1 GCA_003566475.1 PVC group bacterium
CCCCGTCGGGTCGGGGCCGCCGTCGGAACCCGGCCCGGGCCCATAGCCGCCACACCATGGTCACCCCCTCCCGAAGGATGGCTCCGCTCATCTTCGACTGACCGGACCGGCGTTCTTCAAACACGATGGGGATCTCCCGGATGCGGAGTCCTAGGTACCAGAGTCGGTGGGTCACCTCAATCTGGAAGGCGTACCCGTTCGAGGCGATGCCATCGAAATCCAGGGCCTCGAGGGCCCGGCGGCGGAAGCACTTGAATCCCCCGGTGGGATCGGTGAAGGGCATGCCGGTGACCACGCGCACATACCGGGCCGCCCCCAGGCTGAGCATGAGCCGGCCTAGGGGCCAGTTGAGCACCCGGATGCCCCCCAGGTACCGCGAGCCCAGCACCAGATCGGCCTCCTCGGCGGCGGCCAGGAACTCCGGCAGGGCGGCCGGCGGGGGGGAGAAGTCGGCATCCATCTCGAACACATATTCGTAGGACCGCTCCAGCGCCCACCGGAACCCGTCGAGATAGGCGGTGCCCAGACCCTGCTTGCCCTCGCGATGGAGCACATGGATCCGGGGCTCCCCCGCGGCCATGGCATCCAGCACCTCCCCCGTCCCGTCCGGAGAGGCGTCGTCCACGAAGAGCATCTCGGCCCGGGGCTCTGCGGCCAGAACGGCCCGGGCCAGCCCCTCCACGTTCGCCCGCTCCTCATAGGTGGGGACCACTACCAGCGTGTCGCGCATGGGCAGACCCTACCGGGCCGGCCCGCCTCCGGCAACGCCGGAACCTCGCCCGGGCTTGCCCGGGCGGCGGGGCTGCGGATAGGCTGCGGCCATGAGATTGCCTGTCCGCATCTACGGCGACCCCGTCCTCCGCGAACTGCGGAAGGAGGTCGACGAATTCGGCCCCGACCTCCGGCAGTTCGTGGCCGACCTCCTCGAGACCATGCGCGAGGAGCGGGGCGTCGGCCTAGCCGCCCAGCAGGTGGGCCGGACCGACGCGGTCTGCGTCGTCGACATCGGGGAGGAGGATGCGGATGACGAATCCGGACCGGGCGCCGGGGCCGCGGACATGCCGCTGGTGCTGGTCAACCCCCGCCTCTCCGAGCCCAGCCGCGAAACCGACTCCATGGAGGAGGGATGCCTGAGCTTTCCCGATCTGCGCGGCCAGATCCCCCGGGCCCGCGAGATCGACGTGTCCTACCAGGACATCGACGGCACCCCCCACCAGTTCCGGGCCCGGGGTTTTCTGGCCCGGGTCATCCAGCACGAGGTGGACCATCTCGACGGCGTGCTCTTCATCGACCGCATGTCCCCGGCCAAGCGCTTCGCTATCAAGAGCAAACTCCGCAGGCTCAAGCTCCGCGCCGCCTCGCCCGAATAGGGGTCAGACCTTAATTCATGACATCGGCGCCTTTTTTGGCGCAAAAGGTCTTGAATGCTCGACTTGTGTCGGCGGGTTCGCCGCCTACGCAAGAATAAAGGTCTGACCCCTCCCCCTGGCCTCAGCGCGGGACGCCGATGGGGGCGATGATGGGGCCGGTGTCGCTGGTGTCGGCGTCGCCCACGGCCTGAGTCTCTTCGAGGGCGTCGGTTTCTTCCGCCTCGGTCTCGGGCTGGGCGGGCCGCTGACGGTTCAGGAACTCCTCGGCAAGCTGCACGTAGGCCAGGGCCCCCGTGCAACGGTTGTCGTAGGTCACGGCGGGGATTCCGAACCCCGGCGCCTCGGTCAGCCGAATGCTTCGGGGGATCAGGGTCTCGAAGACCAGGTCGCCGAAGTGCTTCTTGACCTCGTCCACCACCTGCCGGGCCAGCCGGGTCCGGCTGTCGTACATGGTCATCACGATGCCCTCGATGCGCAGCCGGGGGTTGGTGCCGTTGCGCCGGATCCGCTCCACGAGCTGGACGATCATGCTCAGGCCCTCCAGGGCGTAGTATTCGCACTGGATGGGGATGAGCAGGGTGTCGGCGGCGGCCAGGGCGTTCATGACCAGAATGCCCAGCGACGGCGGGCAGTCGAGCAGGATGATGTCGAACTCGCCGGAGGCGACGACGGGGGCCAGGATGCGGGTCAGCCGCTCCAGATAGCGGTCGGAGCGCGCGATCTCGACCTCCACGCCGGCTAGGTTGGGTTCGGCGGGAATCAGGGAAAGGCCCTGGATGCCGGTGTCCAGGATCGAGGCGTCGAGCCGGCGCTGGCCGAGGAGGGCGTAGTAGGCGCTCCGGCCCTCCTCCTTGTCCAGGCCCAGCCCGCTGGTCGCGTTGCCCTGGGGGTCGAGGTCCACCAGCAGCACCTGCTGGCCCTGATCGGCCAGGCAGGTGGCCAGATTGATGGCGGTGGTGGTCTTGCCCACCCCGCCCTTCTGATTGGCCACCGCCACCACCCGGGTGGCGGAAACCTCTTCGCTGGCCGACGGTCGCGTCATGTCCGCCACCTTACCCCGAATTCGGCCGGTGCGGAAACGATAATCTGGACGGAAGCGCGGGTCTTGCCCCGTCGGCGCGGCCCGGGCCATAGTGGTCCGCATGACCGATCCCGACATCCATGTGCCCCCGGAGGGCCCCCCTCGCGTGCCCATGCCCAGCCGCGAGATCCATGCCGCCATGGGCGAGGCGGCGGTGGTCCAGATGTGCCGCGACTTCTACGCCGAACTGGAGACGTCGCCCATCCGCCACCTGTTTGCGGAGGACATGGCGCGGGCGTCCGAGCACATCGCCAGCTACCTGGTGGAGATCTTCGGCGGGCCGCCCCGGTTCTCCGCCCGCTTCGGACCGCCCATGATGCGGGCCCGCCACCTGCGCTTCGCCATCACCCCCGCCGACCGCGACGTCTGGCTGTCCTGTTTCCGCGCCGTGCTGGCCGACGCTCCGGCCCGCTATGGCTTTCCGGCCGAGCACCTGCCCGGGTTCCTGGCCTGGCTGGAGGGCCTCTCGGCGTGGATGGTCAACCGGCCTCCGCCCGGCCGCGCGGGCTAGCGGGCGAAGAAGATTCGGACCACAAGCCAGGGAAGATCGGGATCGACGTCCACGATGGCCACCGTGTTGCGGTCGGCCAGAATGTCCACGTCCAGCCGGGCGTTCCGGCCCGTCCTCCGTTCCTCGAGCACCAGCCGGTACAGGCCGGGGTCGAGGTCGTACGAGGTGATCCGGCTTCGCCGGGCGTCCGGATCCTGACGCACGCTGTCGATGTAGACCCGCAGGTGGTTCGGCGCCCCGTTGTCGACCAGAAGGGCGCCCTGGCCCGGCGGCGGGGTGTGGCGCTCGAACCGGCGGTCATCATGGCAGCCGCTCGAAACCAGAAGGGCCACGCAGGCCAGGCCTAGCCAAGCTCCCTTGCTCATGCTTTCATCCTCTCCCATATGGACTGGCCACTCAACTCTTCGACGCCGCGACGTCGGCCGCATTCGATATGACCTGGGAACAGCGCTGGCATCCCCTTCGCGAGGAGTGGGTGGTGGTGGCCGCCCACCGCCAGTCCCGGCCCTGGACGGCGGCCGAGGTCGCTCCGCCGCCCCCGCCGCCGCCGGCCTATGTCCCTTCCTGCCACCTCTGTCCGGGCAACCTCCGGATCTCGGGCCGGCGCAATCCCGACTACGCCGGCGTGCATGTGTTCGACAACGACCATCCCTGCGTGGGCCCCGAGGCCCCCGACGGTCTGCCTCCGCCCCCTCGGCCCTACCGCCGGTCTCCCGCCCGAGGCGTGGCGCGGGTGATCTGCTACAGCCCGCGGCATGACCTGGCGCTGGCCCAGCTTCCGCCCGCCTCGGCCGTCGCGCTGGTGGAGGCCTGGCAGGCCCAGATGCGCGAATTCGCCGCCCGTCCGGACATCCGCCACGTGCTCATCTTCGAGAACAAGGGGGAGGTAGTGGGGGTCTCGAACCCGCATCCCCATGGCCAGCTCTACGCCACCACCTTCGTGTTCAAGACCATCGAGACCGAGGCCCGGGTCTGCCAGGAGCACTTGCGGGCGGCCGGGCGGCCTCTGTTCCAGGAGATTCTGGCCGCCGAACTCGACCACGGCGGTCGGATGGTGGCCGAATCGGGCCACAGCGTGGCCTTCATCCCCTGGTTCGCCCGCTACGCCTACGAGGTCCACGTCGCGCCCCGGGCCACCCGGGCCACCGTCGCCGACCTGTCTCCGGCCGAGGCCGAGGACTTCGCGGTCCTGCTCCAGAACGTCTGCCTCCGTCTCGACAACCTGTGGCGGCGGCCCTTTCCCTACGTCATGGTGCTGCACCAGGCCCCGCTGGACGGCGCCGACCACACGGGCTTCCACGTCCACATCGAGTTCCACCCTCCGCTCCGCACCCCGAATCTGCTCAAGTATCTGGCCGGCCCGGAGATCGGAGGCGGCAACTTCCTCAGCGACACCGATCCCGACGAGAAGGCGGCCGAACTCCGGGCCTGTCCCTCCGTCCACTATCTGGCCGAACCATGAAGGGGTCAGGCTGTGATGTTTGCAGAACTCTGCAAACATCACAGCCTGACCCCTTCGCCTGCTCTGCGGGCCCGTGCTTCGGGGACTGGCAACCGGCGGATCCCTCTGGTAGGGTGTATCCGAATCGCAGCCCAACCCAGACCGAGGAGGGAGTTCCATGTTTGATGGTATGACGGACGCATGGGCCGCATTCCGCGACTGGGTCGCCGAGACCCACCCCGAGGTCACGATTCCTCTGGAAACCCCGTCCCCCGAAGAAGTCACCCAGATGCTCCGCGAGCACCCCGAGCTGCGGCGCGACATGGCCAAGGCCCGGCCCGAGTTCGAGGACGACCCCGAGGTCTTTCCGGGATTCATCGAAATGGGCGTCTGGGAAGGCTGGATGGACGCGGAGGAGGCGTTCCGGATCATCCTCCAGGACGCCGAGGATCCCGCCAACGCCATCGTGGATCTGGGCTGGGTGGACCTGGCCCGGATCGAGACCATGGAGCACATCCTGAGCAGCCCCGGCGACCGGGCCTGGGCCATCTACCGGATGGCCAGCCAGAGCCGCTGGCATTTCGGATCCGCCCGGACCCACATCCGCACCGCTCCCGGCAACCGGGCCAAGGCCGCCGCCTTCGCCATGCTCGACGGCTGGTGGGACCGCGACGACGCCCTCGCCGTGATGAAGGCCGACCCCACCAACCTCCCCGATGTCGTCTTCGACCTCGCCCTGGACGGACGCTGGAATCTGGCCGAGGCCCTGGCCCTGCTCGCTGAGGCCGGCCGGCCCGACCTCATGCACAAGCTCACCGAGTACGAGCCCTTCCCCGCCGTGTCGCCCCCGGTGCGCTGGAAGCCGGGCGAGCTGTTCTACCGCGAGTGACCGGTCCCGCCGGGTTCGGGGGCCTCATCCCCGAGGTCATCATCGGCGCGGTGGAGTCGGCGCTGGGCCGTCCCTTCACCGGCCTGGCCATGCCCCTGCCCAGCTATATCAACCGGGTCTACGAGCTGCAGGCCCGGGATGGGGAACGGATCATCGCCAAGTTCTACCGTCCCGGCCGCTGGACCCCCGACGCCCTCGCCGACGAGCAGCGGTTCGTGGCCGACTGCGCCCGGGCCGAGATCCCGGTGGTGCCGCCCCTCGACCTGCCCGGCCGGGGCACCCTCCACGAGGCGGATGGCTACCGGTTCAGCCTGTTCCCCAAACGCGGGGGCCGCGCCCTCGAGCTGAACGCCCTCTCGGACTACCTCCGGATCGGCCGCCTGCTCGGACGCCTCCATGTCGTGGGCGCCCGTGACACCGCCGACCACCGGGTGGTCCTCCACCCCGACCACTCCCTCGCCGACGACATCGACTACCTAATCGACGGCGAATGGGTGGACGAGGATCTCGAGCCCGAGTTCGAGGACATCGCCGACGCCTTGCTCGACGCCGTGGCCGAGCGGTTCGACGGCACCGAATTCATCCGCGTCCACGGCGACTGTCACGTGGGCAACATCCTCGACCGCCCCGGCGAGGGGCTCATGCTCATCGACTTCGACGACATGGCCATGGGCCCTCCGGGTCAGGATCTCTGGCTGCTCCTCCCCGACCGCGCCTCCCGGTGCCCGCGCGAACTCCAGGCCCTGCTCCGGGGCTACCAGGAGTTCCGGGAGTTCGACCGATCCTCCCTCCGGCTTATCGAACCCCTCCGGGCCATGCGCATGATCTACTTCCTGGCCTGGCAGGCCCGTCAGTCCGACGACTACCGCTTCCAGACCGCCCACCCCGACTGGGGCTCCCGCAGCTTCTGGCGGCAGGAGATCGCCGATCTCCGGGAGCAGTTGCAGGTGATCGGGGAGGAATAGCGAGTGGATGAATGGATGGGTGGATGAATGGATGGGTGGATGAATGGGGGATCGGGAGCTTGCCGCGCTTCGTAGCCGAACGCGCCAAGCGTTTGGCCGCACCTGGGAAGATGCCGGGACCGCATACGAATCCGTGTCTCGGCCCTACTTCTCTTCTTCCCGCGGGATATGCATATACCGGACGTCCGAAACCCGCTCGTCGACCCACATGAGCGGCCGGAAGAGGAATCGGAAATGCCAGTCCAAGTCGAAGTAGGTGATCGCGGGCTGATCCCACCGCATGCGGACCGCCTGCCATTCCTGGTAGCGGACATGGCGGATGGCCAGATAGCCGCCGACATAGGCTGACAGAAGCAGCAGCAGTAGCACGCCACCGATGCCCGTGGCGGTCAGGCCACGTGCCTCGGGCCGGGGGGCGGTGGATGGGTGGGGCGGGGTCATCGCGGTTGAAGCATAGCACCCGTAAGTACGCCTGTCCGTAGCTACGCCCGCCCAGGGCGTGGCCCATGCGCGGGACGGTCTCTCCGCGCAAGACCCAGGCGGCCACCTCCTGGCGTCGGTAGCTACCTGCAAACGCGATTCCAGACCGCCAGCAGCCCCGCGCCCAGGAGCAGCACCGGGCCGCCCACGGAGGCCAGGATCCAGGTCAGCACGTAGAGGATCATCCCCAGCACCATACCCACGCCGATGTCCCGCTCGGAGGTGGGGGTCAGCGACAGTATGGACAGCGTCGAGGCCAGGCCCAGCGCGTGGACCACCAGAAACCCGCCGATGCAGACCAATCCCCGCATGGCCAGCCCACTCGGTGTGAACCAGCCGCTCAGGAGTCGGTACATGGGAGTGGTGGGCATGAGGATCAGGGGGTGGGCGAGGCGGCTGCGCCATCTCCACCGTCCTGTGGCGGCCGCTCGACCGAGTCTTCGAGAGAGAGCGGCTCCGGCGAGGCGGTCATGGGATCGGTTGCACGCCCCCGATCCGACC
>PXDE01000163.1 GCA_003566475.1 PVC group bacterium
ACCGACCTATGCGCATCCGACCGTTCGCCGCGATCATCCTGCTGAC
Organism: PVC group bacterium; assembly: GCA_003566475.1. Lineage (GTDB taxonomy): Bacteria > Verrucomicrobiota > Kiritimatiellia > SS1-B-03-39 > PXDE01 > PXDE01. The sequence continues at coordinate 47 of PXDE01000163.1, forward strand.
CGCCGCCCCCGTGCTCCATGCCCAGGACCCCGCGCCGCCGGAGGCCCCGGAAGCGCCGACCGCCCTGGACTCGCTGCAGGCGCTCCACGAGTCGTACCGGCTAAAGCGGGCGGAAATGGAGGAGGCCCGGGCCGAGCTGCGGGCGGCCCCGGACCTCGCTGGTGGAGAGCGCCAGCCAGGGGTTCCGGCGGTTCGTGTCCACCCGGGGCCTCAACCTCGCCCTGGGCTTCCTCGCCTTCTGCGCGGTGTTCTTCGGCAGCCGGCTGCTCATGATCCTCTACCGTCGACTCACCCGCTGCCGCCGCCGCCGGGCCTTCGCCAGCCGGGTGCTGGTGCTGGCCTACCACCTGGTCACCATCATCGCGGCGGTGGGGGCGGTCCTGGTGGTGTTCAACCTGGCCGGCGACTGGTTCCTGCTCGGGCTGACCCTGATCTTCCTGCTGGGCGTGGGCTGGGCCACCATCCAGACCCTGCCCCAGCAGGTCGACGCGGTGCGGATCATGCTGAACATGGGCACGGTGCGGGAGGACCAGCGGCTGGTCTGGCAGGGGGTGCCCTGGAAGGTCGAGGCCCTGGGGCTGAGCGCGCATCTGGTGAATCCCCGCCTGTCCGGGGCGGACGTGCAGGTGCCGGTGCGGTCGCTGATCGGCCTGCACTCGCGCCCGGCCGGCGAGCACGAGGCATGGTTCCCCACCGGGACCGGCGACTGGGTGCGGTTCGCCGACGGCGCGGTGGGCCGGGTGGAGTGCCAGAGTCCCGAGGAGGTGCGGCTGGCCCTTCTGGGCGGCGCCCGCCGGACCCTGCCCACCCCGGTTTTCCTCGAGGCGGCCCCCACCAATCTGTCGGCCGGATTCCGGATCGAGACCGTGTTCGGGGTGGACTACCGGCATCAGGCCGAGGTCACCTCGGCCATCCCCGAGGCCTTCGCGGAGGCGCTGAAACGCCGCCTGGCCGGCCTCGCCGACGCGCCGGAGCAGATCCGCGATGTGACGGTGCGGTTCCAGGGGGCGGCGGACTCCGCCCTCGAGGTGGTGGCCCTGGTCGAAGCCGACGGCGCCCTGGCCGGCCGCTACGAGCGCCTGGCCCAGGCCGTGGCCGCGACCCTGGTCGACACCTGCACCGAGAAGGGGTGGGGCATTCCCTTCCCGCAGCTCACCGTACACCGGGGTGGCGCGGCTTCGGCCTGACCCCAGCGCCGCAACCCGGGCGCTTCGTGGACCGGAAACATTTTTTCAGGATGAACGTTTGACAGCCCGCGCAGGTCCGGGTAATTATCACCACTTCCCGTAAAGAACCGGGGAAAGTGATGCTACCATCCACGGCGAAACCGGAACAGGAGAGTTTGGCATGCTGAAGCGCGATGTGATGCGGAAGGCCGGGGCGGTCGCCCTGGCGGTGTCGGCGGCGGCGGTCCCGGTGCAGGCCCAGGGCCTGGGCGACGAGATCACCCATGTTTTCAACGAGCTGCGGGCGGGGGGCAACATCATGTGGGTGCTGCTGGCGCTCAGCATCGTGGCCTTGGCCTATGCGCTGGAGCGGACCCTGCGGCTGCGCCGGGACCGGGTGGTTCCCAAGGGGCTGGCCGACGAGGCCCGCGCCCTCTGGGCCGAGGGACGGCACGACGATATCCTCACCCTGTGCCAGCGCCGCGACAGCGTGCTCGCCCGGGTGATCAAGATCCTCCTCGAGTTCCGCGGCTCCCCGGTCCAGGAGGTCAAGACGGTGGCCGACGACGTGGGCACGGGCGAGCTGCGCATCCACTTCCGCCGGGCCCATCCCCTGGCCGTGATCGCCACGCTGGCCCCCCTGCTGGGCCTGCTGGGCACGGTCATCGGCATGATCACCGCCTTCCAGGACTTCCGACTCCTCGGCGAGACCGGGGATCCCAGCGTGTTCGCGGGGGCCATCTCCAAGGCGCTCATCACCACGGCCACCGGCCTGGTGGTGGCGGTTCCCTGCCTCGGCCTCTACCATTTCTTCAAGAGCAAGGCCAATGGCTTTGGCGACACCCTGGAGGCGGAGATCCGGGATCTCCTGATGGACTGGTACATGCGCAAGGGCGCGGCCGAAACGACCCCGGCCTCCTGAGCCGTCCCCGGGACCGGCCATGCAGCTTCCGCATCTCCATGCCGACGATCCGGCCGACGCCGCGGCCGCCGCCATCGCCCGGGCCGCCCGCCGGGCCCGGGCCATGCGGCACGTCCGGCGGTTCTTCATCGTGTCTGGCGTCCTCCACCTGGCCTTCTTCCTGGCCCTGGCCATCAGCGAGGACTTCCGGAAGCTGGTGTTCGGCGATCCCGACGCGGAGCGGGTGGAGTTCGACGCCCGGCGGTCGGACATCCAGCGGGCCATGGAGACCCTGCTGCGCATCCAGCGCGAGCGGCTGGGGCGGACCAGCCAGGCCATGGTCGAGATCCACCAGCGGATGGACGAGATCCAGGCCCACAAGACGGCCCGGCTGCGCATGCTCGACATGGAGCGCCAGGCCCGGATCGAGGCCGGGATCTACCCCACCCCGGAGCGCCCCGACCGCAACGCGGTGTTCAGCCCGCTGGTCGACATGGAACCCGAGCCGTTCGAGCCGGCCGAGCCGCCGGATGTCGAGGCCCTGGACGTGGTGGAGCTGTTCCGCTGGCACCAGCCCATGGAGGAGCGGATCGGCCGGATCTACGAGCGGTTCCGGGCCCTCCAGCTCGCCGAGCACCCCGAGGAGCCCATCCCCCTCAGCCGGGCCGTGCTCAGCACCCGGCTGGCCATGCCCACCCGCCGCGACATCGATCCCGACAAGCTCGACATGGACATCGACACCGCCCTCGACGGCCGCCTCGCGGCCTTCCGGCGGGAGCTCAACGAGACCTATCTCGAGGCCGAGAACATGGTGGCCAACACCCGGCGCTGGCTGGAACTGGTGGCCGCCCTGGAGGCCCAGATGGACACCGGGTTCGGGGAGGTCTACGACATGATCCCCCCACCCGTCCCCTACTACGGCCACTACCTCGACCCCCGGCGCCTGCGCCAGGTCAGCCTCCAGCGGATCATCAATCCGCCGGTGGCCCTGGGCAACCAGATCGCGGCCGAGCAGGGGCTCCGGGAGGGGGAGTGGATGAGCATCGACCGATGGTACTACGTGGGCCCCTTCGGCCATCCGGGGGCGGAGCGCCGGCTCGACCAGCTCGACCGCGTGTACCCCCCGGAGGTCAGTGTGGATCTCGACGCCACCTACGAGGGCAAGGACGGGCGGCGGATCGGCTGGAAATACCGCCGGGTGGACGAGACCTGGCTGGAGCGGGGCCTCCGGATCGAGCCGTTCCTGGCCGATAACGAGGCCTATGCCATCTGGTACTTCTGGACCCAGATCCGCTCCGACCGCGACCAGACCGTGCTGGCCAGCTTCGCCAGCGACGACTTCGGGGTGGCCTGGGTCAACGGCCAGCGCGTGTGGACCAGCCCCCCCGAGCAGCAGCCCTGGGTTCCCTTCACCGCCCACAGCTTCGCCCCCGTGGAGCTGAAGGAGGGGATCAACGAGATCCTGTTCAAGCTCGAGAACGCCCCTGGGACCACCGGATTCTCGGTGATCCTGATGACCCACCAGGACGACGGCCTGATCGAGGCCGTGCGCCAGATGGCCCGCTAAGCGAGGAGTCCCCGATATGATCAGACGCGACGACGACGACCGCGATTCCGACGTGCAGATGACCCCCATGATCGACATGGTGTTCCTGCTGCTGATCTTCTTCCTGGTGACGGCCAGCCTCAAGAAGCCGCACAAGGAGCTGCCCATCGAGCTGCCCCAGGCCACCGCCGCCCGCGACGCCCGCTACCAGGACGAGCTGGTCATCACGGTGACCGCCGAGGGCGAGCGCTATCTGGACGACGGCCGCCAGCACCGCAACCAGGCCCCGGTGTCCCGCGAGGACATGATCACCGTGCTCGCCCAGACCGCCCAGGAGAACCAGCAGCGGGAGGTCCAGGGCGAGGTGCCGATCGCCATCCGGCTCGATATCGACCGCCGGGTGCGCTACTACCACCTCATGGACATCGCCGACACCCTGGAGCTGCACGGCCTCCGCGAGGTCCAGCTCCGCAGCGCCCACGGCGTCCACGACGAGGTCCACTAGACGGCCCATGTCCGCCGCCCGCCGCATCGGGATCCCGTCCGCCTCCGTCCTGGCCGCCGTCCTGCTGGGGGCGGCCTGCGCCCCCGCCCCGGAGCCGCCGGCCCCGGCCGACGCGGCGGCCGCCTCGCACGTGGTCATGCTCCGCGACGGGGACTTCCCGGAACGGGAGGCCGCCGCCCTCGCTCTGGCCCGCGACCCCGACCCGGCCGCCGTCCCCGCCCTGGCCCAGGCCGCCCGCACCGACCACCAGAGCCGGGTGCGGATCGCCGCCGTGCGGGCCCTGGCCGCCCACGACCATCCCCTGGTCGAGCCCACCCTCATCGCCCTCGCCGAGGACCGCCACGAGCAGGTCCGCCTGGCCGTATGCCAGGTGCTGGGGGCCCAGGGGTCGCCCGAGGCCGCCCAGGCCCTGGTCCGGCGCCTCGACGACGACCGGTCCCCGTCCGTCCGGTTCAGCGCCCTCGCCGCCCTGGGGGGCATGGGCGAGGTCGCCGCCCCCATCCTGCGGGACCGCTTCGAGGCGGCCGACCCGGCCGGCCAGCGGATGATCCTCCGCGCCCTCGCCCGGGAGCCCCGGCCCGAGCACGCCGACCTGTTTCTAGCCGCGCTCGGGGCCGACCACGGGGAAGCCCGGAGCACCGCCGCCGAAGCCCTGGCCCGGATCGGCGACACCCGGGCCATCCCCAGGCTCGCCGCGCTCATCCGCGAGCCCATGGGCGACGCCGACACGGCCACGTTCGACCAGCGGCTCGAGCAGCGGCCGACCTCGCGCGACCTTCAGGACATCGAGAAGCTCCTCGACGAGGATCTCCGCCGCCGGGGCGCAGGCGGCCGACCGAACCAGCACGGCTGGCTGTACCGCAGTCCCGACGCCCCGCTCCAGCAGTTCCGGCGCCTGGTCGGCATTCAGCGCGGCGAGTTCGCCCAGGCCACCCGCGAGGCCGCCGCCCTCGCCCTCCTCCGGCTGGACGCTCCGGAGGCCATGGACACCCTGGCCGACCTCCTCGCCGACGAGGACCGAGACGTCGCCGCCGCCGCCCGCCACGCCTTCGGCCGCCTCGACGACGACCAGGTGGACCGCCTCCACCGCCTGGTCCGCGATGCCGGAAGCCCCGCGTCGGCCCGGATCCGGGCCCTCGATCTGCTGATCGCCCGGGCCGAGGCCCGCGAGCAGGCGGCGGGTCCTGGCTGGGGACAGACCCTGGCCGCCGCTCTGGGCGCCGCCGTCGAGACCCACGACCGGCAGGATGGCCTCCCCGCCCGGCTTCGGGACGATCTGGCCGCCCTGCTCGACGACCGCGACGCGGCGGTCCGGCTCCACGCCGCCAATCTCCTGGCCGCCCGCGGCGACCCCGAAGCCGGCCCCGCCCTGACCCGGTTCCTGCGCGACGGCGACGAGGCGACCCGCATCCGGGCCATCGACGCGGTGGGGGCGCTTCGGCATGCCCCGGCGGTCCCCGCCCTCATCGAGCTCGCCGGTCGCGGCGCCACCAACCAGCGCCGTCGGGCCATCCAGGCTCTGGGGACCATCGGCGATCCGGCGGCGGTGGACGCTCTCCTGCCCCTGATCCGCGAGGAGGGCGACCTCCGGGTTCCCGCCATCCAGGCCCTGGGCCAGATCGGCCACGAGCGCGCCGCCGGCCCCCTGCTCGACCTGTTCACCTCCCTGGAGCCCCGCGCCTCCCCCTACCACGACACCATGCGGGCCCTGGGCCAGGTCGGGGCCCGCGACGCGGTGCCCGCGCTGATCGGGGTGGTGAACGCCTACGGCCATTTCGTGGACGTGCGCGAGGCCATCAGCGCCCTCGGCCTGATCGGCGACTCCGCCGCCGTCGGCCCCATCTCCGAAGCCCTGCTCAAGCGTCCGCTCCGGCTCCGCCATGGGGCCGACCAGGTGGCCGACGCCCATGGCATCCCCGCCCTGGTCCGGCTGGGCGGGCCCCGGGCCATCGACACCCTCCGCCGGATGGGGGCCCGCCGGGGACCGGAATATTCGCCCAGCACCGCCATCGCCGCCATCCGGGCTCTGGGCGGCATCGAGGACCGGCGGGCCGCCGAGGCCCTGGTGTCGCTTCTGGCCGATCCCGAGATCGACATTTCGGTCAAGGAAACCGCCGTCGCCCCGGCCCTGATGCAGTCGGGGGACCGGGCGGTGGGGTCGCTGCGGCGGCTCCTGCGCGACGCCCCCGCGCTGGATGACGAAGGCGCGTCCGATCCCGGCGTCCATGCGGCGGAGCTGCTGGCCTACATCGGCGGCGAGGGACTGGCCGCGCTCCTCGCCGAGACCGGTCGCGACATCCCCCGACACGTGCTCGGACGGGTCATCGAGGGCCTGGGCCGCTCGGACGAGCCCGAGGCGGTGGCCGCGCTGGGCCGGCTCATCGGCCACGACGACGCCGAGGTGCGGCAGTGGGCGGTGGTCGCGCTCGGCCGGGGCGGCGCCCCTGGATCCGAGGCGCTCCTCCGCGAGGCCTCCAAGTCCGACGACGCCGACGTCCGCACGTGGGCCGAGTGGGGGCTGGAGCGCCGGACCGACCGGGCCCAGGCCCCCGTCCCCGAACCCCAGGAAGCCACCCCATGAACGCCTTCGCCACCGCATCGGAGAGCCGCGAATGCTCCCAGCACGCCGGGCCGCCGCACCCGAACGGATCGCAGAGGTCACGGAGGTTTCCTGGATTCGCGGAGAAAGGTAGTCCGCTGTCTGCGACAGCGGACCCGACGCGGAAGGTTCCGCAGGAGGCGCGGAGATTCGCGGCGGAGGGCGGCGGAGGGCGGCGCCGTGAGGCTGCCTGGGCTCGGCCTCGCGCCAGCCTGGCCATGGGCGCCGCGCTGCTCCTCGCCTCCCTGCTGGTGGCCGGCTGCGGCGGGGCGGACGTCCCTCCCCGCGAGGCCCTGGCCCGGAACGTGGCCCGGGCGCTTCCGCCCGGCTGGCGGATCGCCCCCGCCGACGAGGCGCCCGACGGGCTGACGGTTCCGCCCGGGCCCGAGGATCTGGTGGTGTGGCGCATCCAGCCGGTGGACCTGCAGCCGCGGCGGGAAGAGCCCGACGGTCCCGCCG
>PXDE01000275.1 GCA_003566475.1 PVC group bacterium
AGCGAGGTTCTGGCATGCATCCCGCATCCCGCATCACGTATCGCGTATCCCGTATCCCGCATCGCGCCCGCCGTCTCTCCCCTCATCCGGCTGAACCAAGGGTTTCAGCGGCTGCGACTGACCACTGAACCCTGAACCCTCGCCCTTCGCCGGGAGCCCGGCTACGGCGGGGGCAGGGAGCGGAAGGTGGCGAGGGCGGCTTCGGCCGCATCCACGAACTGGCCGAAGTCCTGGACGGCGGCGGAGAAGGTGACGACGCAGGCCCGGCCGTGGCGGTTGAAGAAGAGGATCCGGGTGCGGAGATTCTGACGGGGCAGCCAGGCCTCGACCTGAACCCCCCGGGCGCCTGCGACGTCGACGGTCTGGATGGCCGCGTCCTGGGAACCCATCTGGCGGAACCGGGCGGCCCGCTCCTCGGCGGCCGACGCGGGGTCAGGAAGGGGGTCGGCCGGGCGGCTTTCGATGATCAGCGAGGCCCGGCTCCGCCCGCCGAACGAGGAGGCGACGAAGAACTCGACCTTGCTGCCCTCGTCGGGATGGATGCGCCGGGCCCAGCCCTCGGGCGGCACCAGCTCGAAATAGCCGTGGCGGTCGCGGAATCGGGCGGCCGGATCGGATTCCGCCAGCGCGGGCGCAGTGAGAACCAGAAGGGCGGAACCGACGAGCAGGCCATGGCGAATCATTGCAGCACTCCCTGCCGGAGCGGTCGCCTGCCTATCGGTGTTCAGACCACGGGCGCACGTCCCGGCACCCGGGATCATGGCAAGCCCGCCCCTTCATGACAAGCTTCCCCCGAAGTTCCCTTCGTGCCTATCCTCTCCCCACCCATCCACCCATCCACCCGTCCGTTCATCCAATCATCCATCCATCCATGCGCCTTCTCGTGGTCAAACTCAGTTCGCTTGGTGACGTGCTGCACGCGCTGCCTGTGGTCCACCGCCTGGCGGACGGGCTGGGCGCGGAGGTGGACTGGGTGACCCAGCCCGAGTACGTGCCTCTGGTGCGATGCGTGGAAAGGGTGGACCGGGTGATCCCGTTTCCCCGCCGCCGGTTCCTGTCCGGTCTGGGCGCCTTTCGGAGGGCGGTCCGGGACCGGGACTACGGCCTGGTGCTCGACCTCCAGGGGCTGCTCAAGAGCGCGGTGGCCGCCCGTCTGGCCCGGGGGGAGCGGGTGGTGGGCGTGGCCCGTCGGCGCGAGGGGGCCGGATGGCTGGTTTCGGACGCGCCTCCGGCCCGGCCCGGGCCCCGCCACGCGGTGGACCGGCTGCTCGATGTGGCCGAGCATCTGGGCCTGGCCCGCACGCCGGTGGAGTTCCGGATGCGGGCGCTCCGGGCCGAGGCCGGGCCCGGGCGTCACGTGGGGATGGTCCCGTTTTCGCGCTGGGCGGCCAAGAACTGGCCGGCCACGAACTTCGCCGAGGCGGCGCGGGCCATCCGGGCACGGAGCGGGGCGGCCGTGCATCTGTTTGGTGGCCCGTCCGACGCGGAGGGCTGCGCGGGCATCGCCGCCGCGGCGGGGGAGGGGGTGGAGAACCGGGCCGGGCGGACCGGGCTTCCCGAACTGGCGGGCTGGCTGGCTGCCATGGACGCGGTGCTGAGCGTGGACAGCGGCCCCATGCATCTGGCGGCGGCCATGGGCACGCCGGTAGTGGCGCTGTTCGGGCCGACCGACCCGCGGCTCACCGGACCCTACGGCCCGGGGCATGTCGTCATCACGCCGCCCGGGCATGCGCCGGATCATCGGTACAAGGGCGACGACGACACCCTGATCCGGGGCATCGCGGTGGAATCGGCGGTGCAGGGGGTGCTGGGCCTGTTGTCCCACGTCCAGGGGTGAGCAAAGGCGCCGCCGCGTAACCCGGCCTAGGGTGGAACCCCAGGACCGCCGCCCCCACCCCATCCGCCCTGAAGGGGCGGCCGCACGCATGGAGCCCGACCGCATGCCATGGTACGGCGGGCCTGTTCCGCCTCCGGCGTGCCGCGCCGTAGTCAGCGAAGGCGGGCGGCAGCCAAGGCGGTGTCGCACGGGGTGAGGTCGCTATGTGGCCTGATGGGTCGGGAGGTTTCGAGGTGAACGCCGGGCCTTGGCTGACCGATGCCACCGCAGTCCAGAACGGGGGCCGCCGGGCCGACGGGCCACGATGTGGACTGCGGCGGCATGGCCCCCCGGACGGCACCGGGCCTGCGGCACGTACCATGGTCCCCACGCCCCGCTGGCGCCGCCGCGACCCCGGCGACGCCGCTTTGGCTGACCTCGGAAAGACCGTGATCCGAGACGGAGGGCGCCTGCCCCCGTGCCCTGCCCCCAAAAGGAGACGTCGGCTCCGGGAGAAATCCCGTGCCATCCGAGGGCTCCCAGAGGCCCGGGGGGAGGCCCCCCCGGGCCACGGGAAGGCCGCATCACGCATCGCGTATCCCGTATCGCGCATCCCGCAACTTGTCCGACGAAGCTTCTGAGCGAAGTCGGATCGCCCCGTGTCTCACCCCTTATCCGGCTGAACCCCGCCGTGGCGGGGTCCAGCGGCGGGGACTGACCCCCGAATCCTGACCACTCGATCCTCGCCACGCGGAGTGGCCCGCCGCTTTACGATCTCCGGTGGGGGGGCTATAGTGGATGGTTCGAAGCCCGCACGGAGACCCTGCGCATGAAAGTCCGGCTGATGATACTGATGATGCTTGGCCTGCCCCTTGCGGCGGGCGCCCTGAACCGCGAGGACCTGTCGGAGGAGGCGCGGGAGCTGGTGCCGACCGAGGAGCTGGCCATCCTCACCCTGCGCGACGGGTCGGAGGTCCGGGGGCGGGTGCTGCGCGAGGACGACGATCATGTGTTCATCGAGGTGCAGCGCGGCCAGTCGAGAATCACCCGGGCTATCCGCAAGGCCGTGATTGCGGACCGGGAGCAGGGCGACCTGGCCAACCAGTTCGCCACCGCCATCCTCCGGCGGGAGCTGAATCCCCGGGCCAGTCTCAGCCGGCCCCAGTACGAGTCCTCGATCCGTCTGTTCGAGGAGTTCCTGCAGGTGGCCCCCGACCATGCCCGCGCGGCCGAGGTCCGGACCCGCCTGGAGGAGTTCCGCCAGGAGCTGGGCTACCTCCGCCGGGGGTTCGAAAAGGTGGAGGGCGACTGGCTGCCGCCAGTGCAGGCGGCGGCCCGCAAGTATCGGATGGCCCAGGAGCGGATCGAGAGGCTCGAGGAACGGTTCCGGGGCATCCGGAATCCGGACTGGAAGGAGAACCCCCAGGCCCGCGAATACTACGACCGCATGGTGGTGATCCGTCGCGACTCCGCCCGTAACCTCCCCATGATGGTGACCAACATCCTTCCCGAACTCCTGGAGCGGGAGGACTTCGATTCGGCGGCGGCGGAGGTGCAGGCGTTCTCCAGGTTCTGGATCACCGAGGTCCTGCAGAACGAGGCGGCGGCCAGCCTGTTCGGCTCGGATGCGGCCCGGCTGTTCGAGGCCATGGACTTCCGGCTGATCATCGACCGCAAGGAGCAGGTGCTGCGGCGCTATGTCGAGGCGGGCAAGGGCGACGACCCGCCGTCCGACAGCCTGACCATTCCCGAAGGGATGGCCTTTGTCCCCGCCGGGTTCTTTCTCATGGGCCGGCTGGACGGGCGGTACGGCATGGACACCTTCCCGGCTCACCTCGTGGATCTCGACGCCTTCCTCATCGACAAGCGCGAGGTGACCAACGCGGAGTATCGGGAGTTCGTCAACCATGTGCGGGCCACCGGCGACTCGTCCATGCAGCATTCCGACGCTCCGCCCCTCAAGGACCACACCCCGGCGGGGTGGGGGGTGCCCGCTCTGGCCGGCGACAACCAGCCGGTGGTGGGCATCGACTGGTTCGACGCCTACGCCTACGCGGCGTGGCGGGGCAAGCGCCTGCCCACCGAGGCCGAATGGGAGAAGGCCGCGCGCGGCATGACCACCCATGCCTATCCCTGGGGCGACCGCGCCCCGTCGCAGACCCCGGTGAACACCGAGGGCGGGCGGCGCTGGCTCCAGGCGCAGATCGAGGCGGTGATGCCCGTGGACGAGGGGCGGGGCGGACTGTTCGGGGGGCGCGGCCAGCCGGCGGAGCCCCCTTCCCTGAATCTCCCGGCCCGCACCTGGGCGGTGGACGCCCAGCTTCCTCCGGAGGCGGGTCTGCACGGATACACCACCGACCTCCATGCCCGCAGCCCCTACGGGCTGCTGCACATGGCGGGCAACGCGGCCGCCTGGGGGGCCGACCGCTACGATCCCCGCTACTACGGACGCTCCCCGCTGCGCAATCCCCCCGGCCCCTCCGAAGGCAACCGGCGGGTCTTCCGGGGCGGGGCCTATGTCAGCAATGACGAGCAGGCGGCTCTATGGTACCGGGGCGTGGCCGCGCCCAACACCCCGGAGTGGAAGGGCCTGATCGGCGGCCGACCCGCCGTGGGGCTCCGCTGCGCCAAGGATCTGCCGCCCCGCTGAGGCCGCGGCGGACGCCGCCCGGAGCGATCCCGCTTGCGCCGGGGCGGGTTCTCGGGGATAACTGCGGGCTCATTTCCCAGGAGCCACCGCCCATGACCCACGTGTTCTCGTCCGAATCCGTCACCGAAGGCCATCCCGACAAGGTGTGCGATGGCATCTCCGACGCCATCCTCGACGCCTTGCTCCGCCAGGATCCGGCCAGCCGGGTGGCGGTGGAGGCCCTGGTCAAGACCGGCCTCGTCGTGGTGGCGGGCGAGGTCACCACCACCGCCAAGGTCGACTACGCGGCCATCGCCCGCGACAAGGTGGTCCGTATCGGGTACGACGACCCGTCGGCCGGGTTTGACGGGCACTCCGTGGCCGTGCTCCCCGCCGTGGAACGGCAGTCCCCCGACATCTCGCAGGGCGTGACCGCCGGCAAGGGCCGGTTCAAGGAGCAGGGGGCGGGCGACCAGGGCATGATGTTCGGCTACGCCTGCCGGGAGACCCGGGAGCTGATGCCCCTGCCCATCATGCTGGCCCACCGGCTCTCCGAGCGGCTGGCCGCCTGCCGCCGCAAGGGCGTGCTCGACTTCCTCCGGCCCGACGGGAAGTCGCAGGTGTCGGTGGTGTACGAGGACGACCGGCCCGTCCGGGTGGACACCGTGGTGATCTCCACCCAGCATTCCGCCGAGGTCAGGGACAAGGCCCTCCGCGAGGGCATCCTGGAGGAGGTCATCCGCAAGGTGGTGCCGGCCAAGCTTCTGCATCCCCGGACGCGCTACCTGATCAACCCCACCGGCCGGTTCGTGGTCGGCGGGCCTCAGGGCGACTGCGGGCTCACCGGGCGGAAGATCATCGTGGACACCTACGGCGGCATGGCCCGGCACGGCGGCGGGGCCTTCTCCGGCAAGGACCCCTCCAAGGTCGACCGCAGCGCCGCCTACATGGCCCGCTACGTGGCCAAGAACATCGTGGCCGCCCGGCTGGCCGAGCGGGCCGAGGTCCAGCTCGCCTACGCCATCGGCTATCCCGAGCCGGTGTCGGTGATGGTGACCACCTTCGGCACCGGCACCGTGGACGACGCCCGCATCGAGAAGGCGGTGCGCAAGGTGTTCGGCCTGAAGCCGGCCCAGATCGTGGAGACCCTGGACCTCCTGCGGCCCATCTACGAGGTGACCTCCGCCTACGGGCACTTCGGCCGGAAGGGCGGCAACGGGGCCTTCCCCTGGGAGAAGACCGACCGGGCCGAGGCGCTCCGCGCGGCGGTCTGACGGACAACGGATTTCCGCGCATTGACAGTCCCGCGGGCAGGGGGTTTACTTGCCTGCCAGTCTTTTTTCAGCCAGGAGGCCAACCGCCCCATGCCCACCTACGAGTACGAATGCCAGAAGTGCGGGAACCGGTTCGAGGTGTTCCAGAGCATCACCGACGAGCCCCGGAAACGGTGCCCCTCCTGCAAGGGACGGGTGCAGCGGGTGATCAGCGGCGGGGCCGGCCTGCTCTTCAAGGGCAGCGGCTTCTACATCACCGACTACCGGAGCGAGGGCTATAAGAAGGCCGCCAAGGCCGACCAGCCGTCCGCCGGGGGCAAGGACACCCGGAAGGACAGCAAGCCCGCCGCCGCTCCGGCCAGGAAGGAGGCCTGATCCATGGCCTCCTCCCGGCCGGATCCCAAAGGCGCCGATGCGGTCTCCATCGTCTGCGCGAACTGCGGGTTTCAGAACGACCTGTCCCGCGTGTTCTGTCTCTCGTGCGGCCACAAGCTCGATCTGGACAGCATCCGGGCCGGCGATTTCCAGAAGGTGGCCAAGAAGGGGTCGATCAAAGGCCTTTTCCGGGCCATCCGGATCCTCATTACCCTGGCCTTTCTGGCCGTGGTCGGCCTGGCCCTGTGGCCATCGACGCCGACGGGCCGGATCGGGCGGGACTCCGCCGCGCTGTTCGACCAGGCCAACCGGAAAGTGGACGCCCTGCAGGAGGCCCGCGAGGCGGGCCGCGCCGCCGAGGCGACCCTGACCGAGATCGAGCTGAACACCTACATGGTGGGCCTGCTCCGGGCCGCCGGCCAGGCAGGCGGACAGGTCCGGACCCAAGCCATCCGCTTCGACCTCCAGGAGGGCCGGATGGTGGTGCATGTGGAGGCCGGGCTGGGACCGCTGCCCATCACCTACGAGCTGACCGGACAGCCCCTGGCCGACGGCCGGGCCTTCCGGTTCGCGTCCGACCGCGTCCGCATGGGACACCTCCCCGTGCCCGCGCCGGCCGACCGCCAGGTGGAGGCCCAGGTGGGCCGCATTTTCTCGCAGCTCCAGGCGCAGCGCGCGCTTCTGGACCGTGCGTCCGAAATCGAGGTTCAGGAAGGCCGGCTCACGCTGCGGCTTCCCGGATCATAAACCCCGGGATGCCCCGCGGCACAGCAAGGAGACAGCCCCCGAGATGAAAGACAAAGAGGATTTCTTCCAGCAACTGGGTCAGATCGACGGCCAGCCGCTGGAGCAGTACGAGGACCTCATCGGCACCTTTGAGTTCCCCCGGTATGTCCTGCGGATGGCCCGGGTGGATGTGCGGGAGAACCGGCGCAGCCTGGTCACGGTGCGGATCCCCCAGCCGGTCGCCTCGTTCCCGCCGTCCCTGCTCGACACCCCGGTGCGGCGGACCGCCCTCGAGGACTATCTGACCCGGCGCCTGCGGGCGGCCATCGAGGCCGC
>PXDE01000423.1 GCA_003566475.1 PVC group bacterium
GGAACAGGTCTCGACGAACCGGTCCGTGCGGGATTACCCTGCGGTCATGCAGCCCACCGAAGCGTCACCCGAAACCCCGCCCGCGCCGCCGGCCCCGCCGCCGCCGCCGCAGTTCCCCGCGGACTGGGCCGCCCGCAAGGTGGTGCTGGCCCATGACTGGCTTACCGGCATGCGGGGCGGGGAGCGGGTGCTGGAGCTGTTGTGCCAGGGGTTTCCCGACGCCCCGCTGCTGACCCTGGTCCATCGGCCCCCGGCGGTGAGCGAGGCCATCAACGCGCACTCCGTGCGGGCGTCGTTCCTCCAGCGGCTCCCCGCCGCCCACCGCCTCTACCGTCACGCCCTGCCCCTGTATCCCCTGGCGGTGCGCGGGCTGCACGTCCCCCCCGCCGACCTGCTGCTCACCACCAGCCATTCGGCCATCAAGGCGCTCCGTCCGCCGCCGGGCGCGAAGCACCTCTGCTACTGCTTCACGCCCATGCGCTACCTCTGGACCCATTTCGACGACTACTTCGCCGGGCGCCCGCTGACCGGGTCGGCCATGCGCCTGCTCGCCCCGGGGCTCCGGCGCTGGGACCGCCGTTCGGCCCGCCGGGTGGACCGGTTCGTGGCCATCAGCGAGACGGTGCGCGAGCGCATCCGGCGCTGCTACGACCGGGATGCCGGCCTGGTCTATCCTCCGGCCGACACCGGGTTCTTCACCCCCCGGATCGGCATCCGCCAGGAGTTCGACCTCATCGTGTCTGCCCTCGTGCCCTACAAGCGCATCGGCCTGGCCGTGGACGCCTACCGGAAGCTGGGGCTCCCGCTCAAGATCGTGGGGACCGGATCCGGCCTTCACGAGCTGCGCCGCCGGGCCGGGCCCCGCACGGAGTTCCTGGGGCGGCGGACCGACGAGGAGATCCGCGATCTCTACCGCACCTGCCGCCTCCTGGTGTTCCCGGGGGAGGAGGACTTCGGCCTGGTGCCCGTGGAGGCCCAGGCCTGCGGCACCCCCGTGGTGGCCTTCGAGGCCGGCGGGGTCCGGGAGTCGGTGAAGGAGGGAGTGACCGGCCTGTTTTTCCCCGAGCCGACGGCCGACTCGCTGGCCGACACCGTCATCCAGGCGGCCGGCCGTGTCTGGGATCCCAGAGTTCTCCGCGCCCAGGCCGAGAAGTTCAACGTGCAGGCGTTCCTCGACGGCCTGGACCGGGAGATCCGGGGCCTGGACGCAAGGTAGATCGTCGGCCTCTCACCACCGCACCCGATAGGCCGGGTGCAGCGGAAAGGCGTCGGGCAGGTGGCGGAGGTCGGTCAGGCCGGTGTCGGGGGATCCCACCACCTCCACCACGTCGAACCGGAAGTGATCGGGCCGGGGCCGCAGCGTCCGGAGGTGCCGCATGGCGGCGCGGGAGAGATGGGCCTGCTTGTCGCGCCGCACCGCCTCGACCGGGCGTCCGAAGGCCTCGGTGCGGCGGGTCTTGACCTCCACGAACACCAGCCCCTCGCCGTCGCGGGCGATCAGGTCGATCTCATCCTTCCGCCCCACCCGGACCCGGCGCCCCAGGATCCGGAACCCCTGTTTCCGCAGATGCTTCTCGGCCTGGGCCTCTCCCCAGGCGCCCGCCCGCAGGTGGTCCGGCCCGGACGCCCGATCCCGTCGCCACGGCCAGGGGAGTCGCATGGGAGTCAGGCCGGGCCGGGCCCGGTCCTTCCCCTTCGCCTAGTCATGGAACATCCTCACCTCGATGCGTTCTAGCACCGGCCTTCCTCCGATCAGCCGGACATAGGCGACCTGTTCGCTCCGGCTCCGGACCGCCCCGCCGCCCTCCCGGAGGGTCGTGGACTGCACCACCTGGGACGTCACCACCGCCGTCTGCCCGTCCGGCGCGATCCGGTTGCGGACGTCCCGGCGCTCCAAGGTGACCTTCACCGCCTCCTCCCAAAGCTCCCGGAGCAGCTCGGCATAGGTGTCCCTGGCGTAGACCACCATGGGGAAGCTCGGATCCTCGCCATCGGCCATGATGATCTGCGCATGCTCGGCCACATCCGCCATCGCCCCCTTCAGATCCCGGCGGTTGAGCGCCGCGTCCCGGGCCTCGGCCGCCGCTTTGAGCATGGCCTCGGTCAGGCGCTCGGGGGCGTCGTCGTCGGCGCGGGCGCTCCCCGCGATCACCAGGGCCAGCATGGCCCATCTGGTCCATCTCCGTCGCATAGCTGGGCTTATCGTATACCCTCCCCTCCCCCTCCGCAACGCCGGTAAGGATTGACCCCGGCCGAAGTCCGGCTAATCTCGCGGACAGGAGACATCAGGAATATGGCGATGAACAAGGCATACCGGCCGATCCGGCTCAGTGGGCGGGCCATGGCGGTCTCGTTCCACGACGTCCATCCGGGCACCCGGAACGCGGCCGAACGCTTCCTGGCCAGCATGGGCGAACGCGGTGTGGCCAAGGTCACCCTCATGCTCGTTCCCTGCTGGCATGGGGATCCTCCGTTCAGCGCCGACCGGTCCTTCACCCACTGGCTCCAGGACCAGGCGGCGGCCGGCCACGACATCTGTCTGCACGGCCATCGGCACCAGGGCGGTCCGCCTCCGCGGCAGGTGCCGCTCCGCACGTCGTACTACTACTACACCTCGGGCCAGTGCGAGTTCCTCCACCTGCCCCAGCAGAAGGCGCTCAATCTGATCGAGGAGGATCTCGATCTGCTCCACCATGCCGGCATCCGGGCCAGCGGCTTTATCCCGCCCGGCTGGGTGATGGAGGACAACGCCCGCGACCGACTCCGCCGCAAGGGCATCGCCTACACCACCGATCTCCAGGGCGTCTACCTGCTGAACAAGTCCCGGATGGTGGTGTCGCCGCTCCTGATCGACCCCCAGACGCAAGGCTGGCGGCGGGGCCTCGGACGGCTCGGCATGCGCCTGCGGCGTCAGCGGAGCCGGGCCCTGCCCCTGCTGCGCGTCTGCGTCCACCACAGCGAGCTTCAGGGCGGTGCCGAGCCCCATTGGCTTTACGAGATCGTATCCCGCGAAGCGCCCCGCCGCGAGGTGCTCACCTACGCCGAACTGGCCCGGCGCTGAGGGCGTGCCTCCGGCGCGAATCACGCGTCCCACATCCCCCCCTTCATCCCCGCCGTCCCCTATGCTATGGTCCGGCCATGGATTCTGGATCCTCACCCGCTCTGGCCTCGCCCGCCGTCAGCAAGGACGGAAGCCCGCGTGTCACCGACGAGCGGGTGAATGCGATCACCCATCTCGGGGCGGCGGTGTTCGCCCTGCTGGGGTCGGCGGTGCTCATCACCGAGAGCGCCGCCCGGGGCCTGCCCTGGCATGTCGTGGGGTTCTCGGTGTATGGGGCGAGCCTGGTCGGGTTGTTCGTGGCCAGCACGCTGCACCATGGCGTGAACGCCGGCCCCCGGATGGAAAGGTGGCTCCGGACCCTCGACTATCTGGCCATCTTCCTGCTCATCGCGGGGACGTTCACCCCGGTCTGTCTCACCATCGCCCGCGGGCCCTTCGGATGGTCCCTGCTCGGCGTGGTCTGGGGCGTGGCCCTGGGCGGGATGGCCCTTCGGATGATCCGCCCGGATCTGCCGGGCTGGGTCACCTCCACGCTCTACGTCTGCCTGGGCTGGCTGGGCACCATGCTGGCCCCGTCCGTGCTGGCCGCCACCGGGTGGCCGGGCCTGGCCCTTCTGGCCGCCGGGGGGCTGCTTTACACCGGGGGGGTCGCGATCTTCGCCCTGGAGCGCCCCAACCCCTGGCCGGGCCGGTTCGGGTTCCACGAGATCTGGCATCTGCTGGTCATCGCGGCCGCCGCCTGCCACTACGGCCTCATGCTCCGGGTGCTCCGGGCCTGACCCTCCCATGCCCGCTTTCGCCAACACCTTCACCTGGTCGCACTCGGCCGCGCAGGAGTTCGAGACCTGCCGTCGGCGTCGCTACTGGGCCCGCTACGCCATGTGGGGGGGCTGGCGCCCGCAGGCGCCTCCGGAGGCCCGGGCCGCCTATCGGCTGAGCAAGATGACCACCCGCCACGCCCTGCGCGGCCACGCGGTGGAGATGGCGGTGCGGTGGATGCTGGCCGAGCACCAGGCCGGCCGGACCCCAGGCGCCGAGGACGCCTTCCAGGCGGTGGCCCGCCCCTGGCTCCGGCAGCGGTGGGACCAGTCGCGGGGCGGAGGCTGGCGCGACCAGCCCAAGGCCCACACCTGCCTCCACGAGCACTATTACCCGGAGGAGCATGAGGCGGCCGACCGGGAGATGGTGGTGGAAGTGGGCGAGGCGGTGCGGACCTGCCTGGCCAACTTCGAGGCCCAGGTGCTGCCGGGACTGGCCGACATCCGTCCCGAGGAGGAGGTCGCCCTGGCCACCGAGGGCACCCCGGAGCACTTCGTGCTGGAGGGCCTTACCGTCTATGCCATTCCCGACTATGTCCATGTCCGCGACGGGATCTGGCACATCCGCGACTGGAAGTCGGGACGGCGGCACCCCGAGCATCTGGACCAGGTCACCCTGTACGCGCTCTGGGCCCGGAGCCGGCATGGGATCCCGCCCGACCGCGTCCGCCTCTACCTCGAGTACCTGGCCGAGCCGGACACCGTGGCCTTCCGGGTCGAGGCGGCCGACCTCGACCGCGTGATCGGACGTATCGGCCAGTCGGTGGCCGACATGACCGAATATCTGGAGGACTTCGACCGCGCGGCCAACCGTCCCCTGCCCCGGGAGGCCTGGGAGCTGGCCGAGGATCCGGGGATCTGCCGCCGCTGCCGGTTCCTGGAGCTGTGCCGGCCGGAACTCGGGATCTAAGCCGGACCGATTCAGCCCCCAGTCTGTTCTGAACCGCGAATGAACGCCAATGGACGCGAATTCCGGGGTGGCGTAGAGGCCGGAGGGCACTCACCCTTCCGTGAGTGCGCCCGGCCTGCAGCCGAGGTGTGGTTCCACCTCACCCCCCATTAGCGTTCATTCGCGTCCATTCGCGGTTCCGCTGTATGGTTCCGGCTGAGGGCGCTACGTGGCCGCCGCCGCCGGCTCGCGCTCGTCGATGGGGGGCAGGTGCCGCTCCGTGGGGCCGACGTAGATCTGCCGGGGGCGGCCGATCTTGCGGGCGGGATCGTTGCGCATCTCCAGATACTGGGCGATCCAGCCCGGCAGCCGCCCGATGGCGAACATCACCGGGTACATCTTGGTGGGAATGCCCATGGCCCGGAGGGTGATGCCAGTGTAGAAGTCGACGTTGGGATACAGGTTGCGCGACACGAAATAGTCGTCCTCGAGGGCGATCTTCTCGAGCTGGAGGGCGATGTCGAGCAGGGGATCGTGGATGCCCAGGCGGCCCATCACGTCCTGGCTCATCTGCTTGGCGATGCGGGCCCGGGGGTCGTAGGTCTTGTAGACGCGGTGACCGAAGCCGAACAGGCGGTAGGGATCGTCCTTGTCCTTGGCCCGCCGCACCACCATTTCGACGTCCCCGCCCGTGGCGTGGATCTGCTCCAGCATCTCGATCACCGCCTGGTTGGCCCCCCCGTGGAGCTTGCCCCACAGGGCGCACACCCCGGCCGAGATCGAGGCGTAGAGGTTGGCCTCGGAGCTGCCGACCAGCCGCACCGTCGAGGTCGAGCAGTTCTGCTCGTGGTCGGCGTGGAGGATCAGGAACTTCTCCAGGGCTTTCACCACCACCGGGTCCGGCTGGTAGTCCGCGCACGGCGAGTCGAACATCATGTGGAGGAAGTTGGCGCAGTAGCGCAGGCCGTGCCGGGGGTACACGTAGGGCTCGCCGATGGCCTTCTTGCAGGAATAGGCGGCGATGGTGCGCACCTTGGAGATGAGCCGGGCCGCCGTGATCTCCACCGCCTCCGGACCTTCCCCCAGCAGCTCGGGATAGAAGGTGGACAGCGAGACCACCATGGCCGAGAGGATGGCCATGGGATGGGCCCGCTCGGGGAAGCCCCGGAAGAAGTTCCGCATGTCCTCGTGGATCATGCTGTGCTCGGTGAGCAGGCCCCGCCACCGCTCCAGCTCGGCCCGGTCGGGCAGGTTGCCCTTGATCAGCAGGTAGGCCACCTCCACGAAATAGCACTTCTCGGCCAGCTCCTCGATGGGATACCCGCGGTAGCGGAGGATGCCCTTGTTGCCGTCGATGTAGGTGATGTCGCTGAGACACGACCCGGTGTTCCCGTAGCCGGGGTCCAGGGTCACCGCGCCGGCGTCCCTGAGCAGGCCGGAGATATCCACCCCGCGCTCGCGCTCGGTGCCCTCCACCACCGGAAGCTCGTGCGTCTTGCCGTCAAGGGTCAAGGTGGCCGGGGCCAGGTTCTTCACATCGGACATCGTCGCTCCAGTCGGTTGCGGGTTCGGATGGGCGCCGGGGCACGCCTCCGGCCGCGTCCCGGCGGGACCGGAAACCAGATCCGGCCAAAGACGCAGAGACTCTAGCGACCCGGAAGTCGGGGGTCAACTGCCTTGCCGGGGAAGGGGATTGCGGAGGCTGGGTGGCGAATTGTGGATTTCGGACCATCGTTCCCCGGTCACCACCCACCGACCACGGATCACCGGACCCGGATCACTCCCCCTTTCGTGCCCTTTCGGCTTGCCCTACGTAGCCTCGCCAGGCGGGGCGAAGTAGGGTGCCTTTCGTGGTTCCGCTCCCCCCACCCATCGGTACCCTCCCGGCCATGGACGCCGCGAGCTTTGTCGCCAAGTGGAAGGGCGCCTTCAGGCTCGGCACCGTCCGCTACCCCCGCCGCGTCCCCCGCGACCCCGCCAGCGCCGGCCACCTCGCCAACCACACCCTCACCGCCCTCAACAACGCCCGCCCCGCCTGGCTTAGCCCACGCCCACGCCGCCCTCGACGCGGCCGTGGCGGAGGCGTATGGGTGGGACGCGGACCTGCCCGACGAGGTGGTATTGGAGCGGCTGCTGGGGCGCAATGTGGGGGAGAGTGGTCAGTGACCAGTGATCGGTGTTCCGTGGAGGCGATGGGCAAGTCGGAGGTCCGCGTTCACGCGGAAGTCTTCGAGGAGGCTTCAGCCCCTCGGGGTGTGGCCGCCCAAGGCCGTCGATGCCCCGCCCCACCCCGCCGCCGCTGAAGCGGCGACCAAGGCTTCCGCGTGAACGCGGAACTCGGGTGAAGAGCCGTAGCCGCGCCCGCCCAGGTTGTGGACGCCCCTTCA
>PXDE01000070.1 GCA_003566475.1 PVC group bacterium
CGTGCCGGCGCCCGCCCCGCCGTCGGGGCGGCCCGACCGCCTTCCGCCCGAGGCCGCGCCCCTGGACGCCCCGGCCCCCCGACCCGCCGACCCGCCTCCTCCTCCGCCATCTCCGACGCCGTCCCCGGCCCCGGCCGAGGTGGTCTGGCCCCGGATCACCCTTCAGGGGGTGGCGGTCGGCGAGAGCGCGGAGGCGAGCTGGGCCTTCCTCAATCAGATCCTGGTCCCGGTGGGGGGATCGGTGCAGGGGGTGCGCCTGGCCGAGGTCCGGGAGGGGTCGGCCCGGCTGGAGTACCGAGGGGAGGAGCGCTGGCTGCTCCGGGGCGAGACCGTGGGCGGCCGCCCCTGATCCGGATGCGGACGGGGACGGTCAGCCGGTCCGGCCCGTCCCCTGCTTGCGGACGGTGGCCATGGCCTCGTCGAAATCGTCGGGACGGACCAGGAAGAAATGGCACCGGCGGTCCAGAAGCCGGGGCAGCCGGGACTGGGCGAGCTGATCGCAGGGGTTGAGCGTGGCCACCATGACGTCCTCGTCGGTCATGAGGTCGAAGGGCAGAGCCCGGAAGGCCACGCACTGGTCGGGGTCGAGCAGGGAGGTGGCGGCCCGGCTGATCTCGAACTGGCGGAAGGCGATGAGGGGAATGCGGACCTGGCGGATGATCTCCTGGAGGGCGGCCTCCAGCAGGGCCTGGTCGCGCCGGGCCAGCACGTGGAGGACCGAACTGGCCCGCTCGTGGGTGAGGAGGGCCTGGCGGTGAAGCTGGTGGAGCACCTCGGCGTAGGCCTCGCGACCCAGCACGTCGTGCTGATGGAGGAGCCAGGCCAGCTCCAGCTCCCGGGAGAGATCGGCCACGTTGGCCTGGAGCAGGGACAGGCTGAGGGGGGTGAACGATTCCGACTCGGCGAGCAGGGCCTCGAGCTGGTGGGCGGCCTCCAGGGCGACCACGTTGTCGCTGTAGTGGTCGCGGAGAATCTCGGACAGGCCCTGGGCGGCCTCGGTGTCCTGGGCCTGCAGGGCGGCCTCGGCGAAGCGGAGAATGTACTCGGTGGTCCGCACCTGGTCGCCCAGCGAACGGTAGACCCCGAGCAGCACCCCGAGGGCGAGCCGGTCGTGGGGCCGGACCTGCACGATCTGCTCCACCTCCTCCAGGAGCCGCTGGATCTGCTCCGGGTCGGTGGTGGCCGCCGTGGAGTCCGGGGGGGCGGTGGGGGGGGGCGATGCCTCGCTCATAGGCGGTCAGAATGCATGAATCGTGCCGGGACGTCGAGTTGAAGCTTGGACTGGCACCCGGTTTGCTTATCGACTACCATGCAGCCGTGGACTCCAGCCTTATGATCGCCCCCCCCACCGGCCTGGCCGGCGGCAGCGTCTCCCAGCGGGTGGCGGAGATCCTGCTCCGCCGCCAGTGGGTGGCCATGGACGAGATGCAGCGCGCCCTCGACCATGCCACCGAGACCAACGAGCGGATCGGCCGGGTGCTGGTGGACCGGGGGCTGGCCACCGACGCGCAGGTCGCCCTGGCCTTCGGGGAGTTCCTTCGGCTTCCCGTGATCCAGCTCAGCCGGTTCACCCCGGATCCGGTTCTGGTGGACACCATCTCCGGGGATCTGCGGTCGAAGCACGCCCTTCTGCCCATCGCCCGGACCGGCCAGACCCTGGTGGTGGCGGTGGGCGATCCCCTCGATGTGGACGGCCTGGAGGAGCTGCGCTCCAGCTCCGGCCTCGAGGTGGTCCCGGTGGTCGCCCCCGAGCGCGAGGTCCAGGAGGCTCTCCAGCGGTTCTCCCAGTACGCCTCGGAGGGGCTGGAGGACATCCTCAAGGACGTGGAGGAGGGCGACGTCGAGGTCAGTTCCGGGCCGGTGGCCGAACTGGCCCTGGAGGAGATGCTGGAGAGCGCCGAGGAGGCGCCGGTCATCCGGATCGTCAACTCCATCATGATCGAGGCCATCCGCCGCCGGGCCAGCGATATCCACCTCGAGCCCATGGAGAAGACCCTGCGGCTCCGGTACCGGATCGACGGCGTGCTCCACGAGAACCCGAGCCCGCCCCGGTCGCTGCTCGCCGCCATGGTCTCGCGCATCAAGATCCTGGCCAACCTCGACATCGCCGAGCGGAGGGTGCCCCAGGACGGCCGGTTCAAGATCCGGGCCCTCGGCAAGGAATGCGACATCCGGGTCAGCATCCTTCCCGTGGTCCACGGGGAGAAGGTGGTGATGCGCGTGCTCGACCAGAGCAACCTCGCCCCCAACCTCGAGGCGCTGGGCCTGGAGCCGACGGCCTACCGGAAGATCGAGTTCGCCATCGGGCAGCCCCATGGGATGCTGCTCGTCACCGGTCCCACCGGGAGCGGGAAGACCACCACCCTGTACTCCGCCCTTCAGGAGATCAACCGGCCGGGGGTCAACATCATCACCGTGGAGGATCCCGTCGAGTACCAGCTCCGGGGCATCAACCAGGTCCAGGTCCTGGCCGATGTCGGCCTCACCTTCGCGTCCGGCCTGCGGTCCATCCTCCGCCAGGATCCGGACATCGTGATGGTGGGGGAGATCCGGGACGGCGAGACCGCGTCCATCGCGGTCCAGGCCGCCCTCACCGGCCACCTCGTGCTGAGCACCCTGCACACCAACGACGCGCCGGGGGCCATCACCCGCCTGGGCTACATGGGCATCGAGCCCTTTCTCATCTCGTCCTCCGTGCTCATGGCCCAGGCCCAGCGGCTGCTCCGGAAGCTCTGCCCCTCCTGCAAGCGGGAGATCCGCGTCGCCGAGGACCAGCTCCGGGCGAATCACATCGACCCCGCCGCCCTGGCCGACGTCCGCCTGTTCGGTCCCCGGGGCTGCGCCAAGTGCAACAACACCGGCTACCTGGGCCGGAACGCCCTCATGGAGATCCTGCTCATGAGCGACCGGATCCGCGAGATGATCCTGGCCCGGGCCGACGCGGCGCAGATCCGCGCCCAGGCCATCACCGAGGGCATGGCCACCCTGCGCGACGCCGGCCTGGGCCGCCTGCGCGACGGGGTCACCAGCCTCGAGGAAGTGCTTCGGGTGACCGGAGCCGAATAACCTGGAGAACCGCCATGGATACCTACCTCCGACCCGACGAAGCCGCCGCCGCCGCCTCCGCCCGCCGCCCGCGCAAGAAGCGAGGGCCCGTGCGCGGGGCCAAGCGGATCCGGCTCAAGGAGCTTCCCGCCTTCTCCCGCCAGCTCGCCGCCCTCTACCGGTCCGGCATCCCCGTGGTGCAGTCCCTGGCCGCCGCCATGGACCAGACCACCGACGTCAACTTCAAGCGGGTGCTCGCGGAGATCCGCAGACGGGTGGAGGGCGGGGCCACCCTCTCCGCCGCCCTCGCCCACTACCCCGAGGTCTTCGGCGACCTCTATGTGAACATGATGGAGGCGGCCGAGGCCAGCGGCCAGCTCGCGGAGGTGCTGGCCCGGGTGGCCGAGCACCTCGAGGCCCAGGTCAAGCTGCGCAACAAGGTCCGCTCCGCCCTCATGTACCCGATCATGGTCACCGTGGTCTGCTTCCTCATCACCACCGGGATCCTCATCTTCATCGTCCCGGTGTTCGAGGAGATCTACCTCGACTGGGACGCCGACCTCCCCGGCCCCACCCAGTTCCTGGTCGCCCTCAGCAACCTGGTCCGAAACCAGGCCCTCTGGGTGATCGCCTTCCTCATCGCCTTCGGGGTGGGGCTCCGCTATTACGTGCGCACCGACGCGGGCGGCATGGTCTGGGACCGGCTGCGCCTCAGGTTCCCCATCTTCGGGGATCTCATCACCAAGGTGTCCATGGCCCGGTTCGCCTCCACCTTCGCCCAGCTCATCCGGGCCGGGGTGCCCATCCTCCAGGCCATGGACATCACCGCCCACTCCCTCCAGAACCGGTCCCTCGCCGTCACCGTCCGCAAGGCCCGCGACGCGGTGGAGCGCGGGGAGCCCATGTCCGAGACCCTCTCGGCCGACGCCCGCTACCCCCGCATGCTCGTCCATATGCTGAGCGCCGGCGAGCGCAGCGGCACCGTGGACGAGATGTTCGACAATATCGCCGCCCTCTACGAGGACGAGGTCGCCAACACTCTGGCCGGCCTCACCTCCCTCATCGAACCCCTGCTCATTGTGTTCCTGGGCGTGGTGGTGGGCGGCATCGTGGTCTGCCTGTTCCTCCCCATCTTCAAGATGCACGAGATCATCGCCATCTGACCCCATGGCCACCATCCTCCTCATCGACGACGAGGCCGCCGTGGTCACCGTCCTCGGCAAACTCCTGCGATCCCGCGGCCACGAGGTGCTCGACACCACGGACATCGACCAGGCCGCCGCCTGGGCGGCCGAGCCCCGGGTCCAGGTGGTGCTCACCGATGTCCGCATGGGCGAGGTCAACGGGATCGACCTCATGATCCGGTTCCGCCAGGCCCGGCCGGACCTTCCCGTGCTGCTCATGAGCGGGGAGCCCAGCGTGGAGATCGCGGTGCAGGCGGCCCGGGCCGGCGCCTTCGATTTCCTCGTCAAGCCCCTCAAGCTCGATTTCCTCGACCGGGCGATCCGGGAGGCGGTGGGCCAGGGCGGCGACGGGGGAGGGGGGCTGGCCCCGGTGGTGCCCGCCGAGTTCCCCCGGCGGCATGGGCTGGTCGGGTCCGCCCCGGCCTTTCTCCATGCCGTGGACCAGGCCGAGCGCCTGGCCCTGGCCGACGTCCCGGTGCTCATCCGCTCCGAGGCCGGGGCGGGCGCCGGGGCCATGGCCGACCTGGTCCATCGCCTGTCCCGGGTCTCCGACCGGCCCTTCGCGGTCGCCCATGGCGAGGACCGGGGCGAGTCCGAGCTCGAGGACCTCTTGTTCGCCCCCCGCACCGGCTGGCTGTCCGGATCGCCCCCGGGCACCCTCTATCTGGCCGGGCTCCAGGAGTTCGCTCCCGGGCTTCAGGAGCGCATCCGCCAGGTGCTCGCCCCGGAAAGCGCCAGCGACGCCGCCGGACCCCGGGTCCGTCTCATCGCCTCCATCCGGATCACCGGCGACGGGGATGTGGAGCGGATCGCCAACTCCCAGCTCCTGAACATGCTGGGCGCCTTCGCCTTCGATGTCCCCCCCCTGCGCTCCCGCGTCCAGGATATCGTCCCCCTGTTCGTCGAGAACCTGGTCCGCAAGGAGGACGCGCCCGCGCCGGTCACCGTCGAGACGGAAGCCCGGGCCATGCTGGAACGGTATTTCTGGCCGGGAAACCTCACCGAATTGCGCGAGGTGGCCGAAGCCGTCCAGCTCCCCGGCGACCGGGTGGTCGGCGCCGCTACCCTCCGGGATCTGCTCCCGGAGCCCGAGCCCGGCGGGTCGGAGTTCGCCCCCGTCCCCACCGCCCGGTCCGCCTCCGTGCACGGACAGAGCCTCGAGCGGTTCCTGCGCCAGAAGGAGCTGCAGGATCTGGACCGGTTTCTCCGAATCCCCTACGACACCTCGGCGGACTTCGACCGCCGGATCCGAGAGATCCTGGCCCGGCTCCGCGACCGCATGGCCGTCAGTCCCTAACCAACGGGTTTTTCACCCGTTTTCGCAAAAGTGAGAAAACGCCCCCCCCGAAACGGCCACCCCAGCCCCGAATATTTCCGCTAAACATAGCGGGGGCCCACATTGGCATGAAGTTTGCTATACTGAGTGTGCAGTATCGGGAATCCATCCCGGGCTGTGGTTTAAACCCTAGGAGACATCAGATGAAAAGACTGAAGAGCGGCTTCACCCTGGTCGAAATCATGATCGTGGTGGCCATCATCGCCCTGCTGGCGGTTATCGCCATCCCGTCGTTCGCCAGCGCCCGTGTCCGCGCCCAGCGCACGGCCTGCATCAACAACCTCCGTCAGATCGACGGGGCCAAGGACCAGTGGGCCCTGGACAACAACCAGCCGCCCACGGCGACCCCCGATTGGGGCGACCTCATCGGTGTGACGGAAGGCTACATCAAGTCGATGCCACAGTGCCCCGCTGGCGGAGGCGACCAAACGTATGACATCGGTGACCTCACCACCAATCCCTCGTGCTCTGCCGTGGCCGATCACGTGCTGCCGGCCGCCGCGGCGCCGTAGGGACCCACTCACCCCGAGTCGGGCCGACCCCTTCTCGCGGGGGTCGGCCCTTTTTTTTCACGCCGACGGGCTCGACGGCTGGCGGCGCGTCGGACGTTCAGCCCAGAAACAGCGCCCGCGCGCTGATGTGCGGGCCGGGGAACAGCTCGATCAGGTTGGGGGTCTGGCTGTCGCGGTCGAACATCTCCAGCAGGGCGGCATAGGCCTCGCGGCTGTACTCCACCACCGCCTCCAGATTCTTCGAGGCCAGATCCTGGACCACGAACACCAGCTTCTCGTCGGTCGAGTCCTGGGCGTTGAACAGCAGCCGCTTGGCCTTCGGGTCCACCTGCTCCCGGTTCTTGGCGTAGACCAGGTATTTCACGTATTCGATTACCCGTTCGTCGAGATCGGCCTCAAGCAGGAACACCCGCTCCACCAGCTCCACGCGGTCGAGCACCAGGTGGAGGTCCGGGGCGCCCGCGTCGTCGGGCAGAACCTCGGCCAGCCGCTGGAAGGCCTCCTCGAACCGGTCGGGATGGTCCTCCGCCTCCGCGTCGGACCCGGGCATCCACAGGATGGCCAGGTTGCGGGTGCTGTCGCGGTAGAGCAGGGGCTTGTCCACCCGGAACCGGGCCCCGCAGCCCGGGCAGGTCACCTGGTTCAGCTCGTTCCGGAGCAGGGCGGCCCGAAGCTCCGGCTCCAGCGCCACATCAAACGCCTCGACCAGTTCCACCGGCTGCTCCGCCCCGCATCGGGGACATCGGATGGGATACGTCGACACCGTCGCCATCCCCGAAGCCTAGACGCCCCGCTCGGCCCGGTCAAACCTCTGGCGAGACCCTGCCGCCCCGAAAGGCCAAGGTTCAGCAGCCTGCCCTTCTCTGAGACGCCAAGACACGCCATGCTCCACAAACCACTGCCGTTCAACAGGATGTACCCGGCGTGGCACGGGGGCGCCTGCCCCCGTGCCCTGCCCCCAGAACGAGGCGCCCGGCCTGGAAGGGAGCCTCAGGCCACCAGAAGGAACCCGGAGGCCCGGGGGGAGGCCCCCCACGGGCCACGGGACGGCCGCATCCCGTATCCCGCATCCC
>PXDE01000009.1 GCA_003566475.1 PVC group bacterium
AGCCCTCAAGGTAGATGTCGTCGTTCAGGTAGGTGTCGGTGCGCAGGGCGGAGGGCATGGCGGCTTCCGGGGAGAGACTGCGGCTTCAGGACGGGCGACGGACATGCGGCGCCGGGCGGCGCCCGATCCGCAAGGGTCAGTCAAGCAGGTTCCGTGCCTGCATTGAGACGCATATCGGTGCGCCCATTTCGCGGGGCGCCCGCTCCCTGTCCCTCCCGTCCATCCGCCGCCACCCTCCGCCCCCGCCAACCACCCAAGTCCGACCGCCTTATGCGCACAGGCCGCGCTCCCGCCCCGCCCGCTTCTGCCGCCACACCCGCCTGCGGCGTCACCCCGTGCCTTCCTGCATCGCCAGGCGGGGCGATTCTCATATTTGCGAAATCAGGAAGCCAGGAAGGAATCCATGCCCTCCCGCCACCAGGGGACAGGTCTTCTGCCCATGGTAGGGACAGACCCCGCCGCGCCTGGGGACAGGTCTTCTGCGGTAGGGACAGGTCTCCTGCCGCCCTCCAGCGGTTCAGGCGGGCGTCAATGGTCTGGACGGGGAGCGCAGGATCCGTCCAAGGCCGCATGTGCCCAGTACAGGCACGCGGTCGCCCCCCAGTAGGTCGGGCGTTCCTGCCTGACCCTCGCGGCCTCATCGAGGACGGCCAGGCCCCCGGACACGAAGGATGGGAGATTGCGGGCGGGGGCGTTCCGGCTATGGTAGGGGCCGAACTCGGAGGGGACTGGTCATGAAGGCTCGCGTCGTCACGTTCGTTCTGCTGCTGGCCATGCCGCTGGCCGGGGTCTTGCTGTTCGGGGCCTGGCAGCCGGCGTTCACGGAGATCCCGCCGGTGACCGTCTACGTCGATCCACCTGACTTCGCCTGGCCGGCCTATGTCGGCTTCTCGCTTCCCTTCCTGCTTGCGCTGGTGCTTCTGATCCGTCCGGCGTGGTTCGGGTTCCGGGCCGGGCCGACCCCGCCGCCCCAGCCTGACGATCCCTGGTGGCTGGTCGCGCCGATCCGCAAGGGAACCTGGCCCTGGTGGGGATGGGCGGGGCTCGGGCTGACCGCCCTGTCCTGGTGGGCGGCGTGGACCCGGCCCGGGTTCCTGGGCCCCATGCGGGACCACACCTTCTTCCCCCTGTGGCTGGGCTACATCGTGACCGTCGACGCCTGGGTGTTCCGGCGCCGGGGCGCCTCCCTGCTCCAGGCCCGTCCCCGGGTCTGGCTGGCCCTGTTCCCGGCCTCCGCCGTGTCGTGGTGGTACTACGAGTTCATCAACCGGTTCATCCAGAACTGGCTCTACGAGGGGGTGGACCACTTCACCCCGGCCCGGTACATCATCGGGGCGAGCTTCGCGTTCTCGACCGTGCTGCCGGCCATGTTCGAGACGGCCGACCTGCTGGCCACCACGCGCTGGTTCCGCACCGCCCATGCCCATGGGCCCCGGATCCATCCGCCGCCCGGTCCGACAGCGTGGACCGTGCTCGGCCTAGGCACCCTGGGCCTCCTTCTCATGCCGCGCTTTCCGGTGGCCCTGTTCTGGGCGGCCTGGCTGGCCCCGCTGGGGGTGCTGGCGGGCGGGCTGGCCCTGGGCGGTCTGCCCACCGCCTTCGAGCCCGTGCGCCGGGGCGACTTCCGGGCCGTGCTCATCCTGGCCCTGGCCGCCCTGATCTGCGGATTCTTCTGGGAGATGTGGAACCTCCACGCCATGCCGCGCTGGACCTACCAGGTGCCGTGGGTGAACCGGTTCTACCTGTTCGAGATGCCCCTGGTCGGCTACGGCGGCTACCTGCCCTTCGGCCCCGCCTGCTGGCTCTGGGGCGTGCTGCTGCTGCCCCGACGGTGGCTGGCCTGAGACACCCTCGCGGATGCCGGGTACAAGCCGCTGGTCCTCACAAGCATACGACCGAATGGCCGCAGACCCAGTAGTCCGCTGTTCCCGCCCTGCGGGACGGACCGCGCATGGAACGAGCCTGCCTGAGCGGAAGAGAAGCCATGGTCGAGCCTTCCTCCAGGCTGGCCCCGGACATGCGCCCTCGTCCCGCCCTGCGGGAACAGCGAGGTACTGGCACGCATCCCGCATCACGCCGGCCTTCTCGTTCCTCCCGCCCGTGACACCGCCGCAGGATCCGGTATGGTGGAGGCGCATGAACCCTCCGTCCTTCCAACGCCTCCTGCCGACCTTCCGCGCCCGCATCCGCCCCGCGCCTGTCCAATCTCTGGCCTTCCTTCTGGCGCTGGCCGCGGCCATGGGCGGGGGCACCGCCCGGGCCGACACCGTGCTCTGGAGCCCTTCCGCCACGGCGGCCTGGACGGCGGACGCCCGGTCTCCGGCCGCCCGGCCGGGGCCTCGCCACACCGCCCTGCCCTCCCCCTTCGCCGCCTCCCCCCAGGCCGACCGGTTCACCTGGAACCTTCCCGGCACCTTCGACCTTTCCGGCGTCACCCGCATCCGGATCGACCTCGCGGCCGACCGCCCGGCCGCCGTCCGGCGTCTGCTGTTCTACCTGCGCAGCGGCGCCGGATGGTACGTGGCCTCGGTCGAAATCCCCGACGGGGCCGACCCCCGCCCCGTGCATCTCAGCCGATCCGCCTTCCAGACCGAGGGCACGCCCGCCGGCTGGGACCGCATCTCCGGCCTGCGTCTGAGCCCCTTCCGCGGCGACGGCACCTCGGCCGATCTTCGCCTGGCCTCGGTCACCGCCCATCGCGACCCCATCCGGGTGCTGATCCCGACCGACCCCTTCGCCGCCCGATCCGCCGAGCGGATGCTGGGCCTGTTCCATCGGCACGGGCTTCCGGCGGGGGGGCTGCGCGAGGCCGACGCCACGCCCGGAGACCTTGCCGGCGCCGCCCTCCTGGTGCTGTCCGGGAACGAGCGGCCCGACCCCGGGCTGGCCGATCGGGTCGCCAGCCACATCCGGGCGGGAGGGAGGGTCATCGGGGCCGGCCCCCTGCCCTCCTCTCTGGCCCCCGCGCTCGGCCTTCGGGCTCAGCCCTTTGTGGCCCGCCCCACCCTCCGGCATTTCCATGGCTATCGGTTCAACGCGGCCGCGCCCCCCGGCGTTCCGACCGAGGTGGTGGAGAACGCGTGGGGGCTGACCCCGGTCCAGCCGGCCACCCCGGCCGGGCGGGTGATCGCCCACTGGCTCGACGACCGCGGCGATCCGTCGCCCACCCACCCGGCGGTGGTCCTGACGTCCCAGGCGGCCTGGATCACGTTCCCGGTCCTGGCCGGGGATCCCGAGGCCAAGGCCGACCTTCTGGAGGCCCTGGCCCTGCATCTGGCCCCGTCCCTGTGGCCGGCGGCGGCGCGGGCGGCGCTCGAGAAGGCGGAGCGGTTCCACACCTTCGCGAGCTTCGAGACGGCCGTCCAGACCTTGGACCGAACCGTCCAGGCCTTGGACGGCGACCGGCAGGCGGTCGGCCTCGTCCTGGCCTCGGCCCGGCGGCATCATGCCGCCGCCCGCACCGGCCTGGCCCGCCGGGACTGGGCCGAGGCCCACCGCCAGGCCCGGGCGGCCCGGCTTCAGCTCCGACGGGCCAACGCCATGGCCCAGCCCGCGCCGCCGGCGGACGAGTTCCGGGGCATCTGGGATCACCAGGGCTGGGGCCTCCGGCCGGGGGCCTGGGACGAGACGTTCGCGGCCCTGCGGCGGGCGGGCATCACCGCCTACTTCCCGGACCTGGTCAACGCCCGCGAGAGCAAGATGCCCCTCGCCGGGCTGGCCGCGCACCGGCTGATGCAGCAGGAGGGGGACATGCTGACGCCGGCCCTGGCCGCCGCCCGCCGGGCCGGCATCGAGGTGCATGTGTGGAAGATCTGCTGGAGCCTGATGACCCCGCAGGAGGCGCCGCCGCCGGGCTGGGATCCGAAGCTCCTGCAGCAGCGGCGCGACGGATCGCCTCTGGGCTGGCTCAACCCCGTCGTCCCGGAGAACCGGGAGCGGGAGATGGCGGCCATCCTGGAGATCGCCCGCCGCTATCCGGTGGACGGGATCCATCTCGACTATCACCGCTACCCCGGGCCCGACGCCGATTTCAGTCCGGCCACCCGGGCCGCCTTCGAGCGGGCGCGGGGCCGCCGGGCGGCCACCTGGCCGCCCGATCTGAACGACGGGTCGGCGGAGAGCCGGGCCTTTATCGCCTGGCGGGCCGAGGTGCTGACCGGATTCCTGCGCGAGCTGCGCCCGCGCCTGCGGGCGGTTCGGCCGGACCTCGTGCTGTCGGCGGCGGTGTGGGCGGAGTACCCGGCCGGGGTCCGGTCGGTGGGCCAGGACTGGGGAGCGTGGCTCCGCGAGGATCTGGTGGACAAGGTGTTTCCCATGACCTACATGGCCGACCTGGAGGGGTTCCGGCGCGAGATGGCCCGACAGCAGGCCATGCCCCGGGCCCGGGGACGGGTGATCCCCGGCCTCGGGCTCACCGCGGGCCGGGTGCAGCTCACGCCCGAGCAGATGTTCGACCAGATCGCGGCCGCCCGGGCGGCGGGCGCGCCGGGCTTCGCCCTGTTCAGCCTGGATCCCGCCGCCGCCCGCGACGTGTTCCCCCTGCTGGGGGCCCGGGCCGGCCCCTAGGGGCGTCACTCCAGGGGCAGCTTCCGGTACAGGGTGGTGAGACTGACCTTCAGAAGGTTCGCCGCCTTCTCCTTGTCCCCTTCGCAGAACCGCATCACCTCGCCCACGTACTCCAGCTCCTGTTTGCGGAGAAACGCCTTCAGCGACTGGCTCCGGATCTCCTCGGGGCTGTACCGGGAGCTCCCGCCGGCCTCTCCCCGGGCGACCTTGCTCGGCAGGACGTCGATCGTAAGGGTGTTGCCCACCATGAACGTCAGGGCATGCTTGATGGCATTCTCCAGTTCGCGCACGTTCCCCGGCCAGGCGTAGCCCTCCAGAACACGGCGGACCTCGTCCGGAACGGCGGGGAGGTCCACGCCCCGTCCGACCTGGCGACGCATCAGCGTGTAGGCCAGGGGCATGATGTCCTCGGCACGTTCCCGCAGGGGGGGGATATCCAGAGGGATCACGCTCAGGCGGTAATACAGATCCTCCCGGAACTCGCCCCGCTCGATGGCCGCCTCGAGGCTGCTGTTGCTGGCCACCAGCACCCGGACGTCGACCTGGACGGTCTGGGTGCCGCCCACCTTGCGGATCTCCCCCTCCTGGAGCACCCGCAGGAGCTTGCCCTGGATGCTCATGGGCATGGAGTTGATCTCGTCGAGGAAGATGGTTCCCTTGTCGGCCTCCTCGAACAGTCCCTTCTTGTGGGTGGTGGCCCCGGTGAACGCTCCCTTGACGTGGCCGAACATCTCCGACTCGAGCAGGTTCTCGGGCAGGGCGGCGCAGTTGATGGGCAGGAAGGCCGCATCCCGGCGGAGGCTCCGGCGGTGGATGGCCCGGGCCACCAGCTCCTTGCCGGTGCCGCTCTCCCCCTGGATGAGCACGGTCTGGTCCGTGGTGGCCACCCGGTGGATCCGGTCGCAGACCATCCGCATGGCCGGGCTCTCCGCCACCATGTTCTCGAACTGGACCCGGGAATCCAGTTCGGCGCGGAGATGGACGTTCTCGGCCACCACCCGGCGGTAGTCCAGGGCCCGGCGGATGGTGATGAGCAGGTCGTCCACCTTGAACGGCTTGGTCACGTAGTCGTAGGCCCCGGCCTTCATGGCCTCCACCGCCGTCTCCACCGTGCCGTGGCCGGTGAGCAGGATCACCACCGTATCGGGAGCGATGGCCTTGGCATGGCGGAGCAGTTCCATCCCGTCCACCGGGGCCATGCGGATATCCGTGAGCACCAGATCGAACACCTGGTCGGCGAGCAGGTCCATGGCCTTCTTGCCACCCAGAGCGGGGGTCACGTCGAACCCGTTCTTCTTGAGCACCGAGGCCAGCACGCTGAGGGTGCCCGCCTCGTCCTCCACCACCAGCACCTTGGGCGTGCCCAGGTCCTCCTTCTCAGGAACGGCCGGTACTTCCCCGCCCTCCTGAACCTGATCCAAGACTCGCGCCTCTGTCGTCGCCGAATCTGACATCCCACCCCTCCTGATTCTCAAACTTTAGAATATGGGAACCATAGCTCGCATCTTTGAGAAATCAACGCTGTCGAAGACCTGTCCCTAGCCGGAAGGGCCTGTCCCTAGCGGGGGGGCCTGTCCCTATGGGTGGCTGGGCAGGAGGGTCTGTCCCCAGGCAGAATGACCTGTCCCCACTGGCCGAACGGAGGTCTGCACCAAGCCAAAAGAGTCTGTCCCGAGGGCCGAGAGGGCCTGGCCCGCTCGGAGCCAGCGTCGTGAAGCGTGGAATCTGGATTGACCTGCTCCCTCTCACGTGGTTTCATGTTGGGCTTTGGTTGTTCCGGCGTAGCTCAATGGTAGAGCGGGTGGCTGTTAACCACTAGGTTGTAGGTTCGAATCCTACCGCCGGAGCCAGTTCCCGCCTAGGGCGCGGAACCTAAAGCCATGGTAGTCTACATCCTTCGGTCAGCGCCCACAGGTCGCCTCTACTGCGGCCAAACCGACGACCTCGACCGTCGGCTCCGGCAGCACAATGATCCGGAGTACCGGGGCAGCCTGACCACCAAGCGCTGGCCGGGCCCATGGTCTATCGTCTGGTCAGAAGCCCACCCCGACCGGGGCCAGGCCATGCGGCGCGAACGGCAGATCAAGAAGCGAGGCGTGTCCAGGTTCCTGCAGGATCTAGGGGGCGCGTAGCTCAATGGTAGAGTCCCGCCATGGGCGGGATTAACCACTAGGTTGTAGGCCGCAGGTTCCGCCGCAGGCGGAATTCGAATCCTACCGCCGGAGCCAATCCCCGCCGCCCAGCGGCCGGAAAGGGCTCCGAGACACCCTACTCTGAGACACCAACGGGCCGTGTCTACACAAGACCTTTTCCTCCAACATGATAAGATGAAGACCACGGCTTGCTCGCGCAGCATGCTGGGTGCCACGGCTGGAAGCCGTAGCTACGCGGCCCGGGCACGCGCCACCCGTAGAAACGGCTTCCAGCCGTTTCGTCCAGCGTGCCGTCTCCCCCTTCATCCGGCTGGCCCACCGGACCAGCGGCCCCAACTGCTCTGAGACACCATCCGACGACATTCCTCGCAAACCCCTGCACGCCAACAGCATGGTCCCGACG
>PXDE01000561.1 GCA_003566475.1 PVC group bacterium
AGGGGGGAGGCGGGATACGCGATACGTGATACGTGATACGGGATACGGGATGCGGGATGCGGGATGCGGGGAACATCGAACGTCGAACCTAGGGTGGCCTGGCCCGGTTCGGTTCGCGGACGGTTCTCGGGGCTCGGACGGGCGGGGCCGCACAAAAACCGTGACAACCCGGCGGCCTGCGGGTTAGGTATCGGGCTTTGAGCGCTGCCGGAGCCTGCCCGCGGGAAGAGCGGTGGACGAAACGAACATGGCCGATGACGACGAAAACCGCCCCCTGACGGACGATCTGGGAGACTTGCAGTTCGGTCCCGCCTGGGCCCGCACCTCCTCCTCGGAAGCGGTCTATGCCGAGCCTTCGCGCCGGGATGACGGCCCCCGGGGCCGCCGGTCCCGCGACTCCCGACGTCCCGCCTCGGCCAGCCGCCCCATGCCGCGGCGCGCCCCCGGCCCGGGCGGAGGGGGCCACGGCCCCCGGCATGGCGGCGGGCCGGACCGCCGCCGGCACGACCACCACGACGGCCCGCGCCCGGTCCGGTTCGACCCCAACCTCCCGGTCATCGTGTCGTTCCTGCCCGAGCGCGACCATCTGGGGGCGCTGGTCAAGAAGATCCGCCACGCCTGCCGGGCCTATCCGCTGCGGGATCTGGCCCAGATGTTCGTGGACCGGCCCTCGCTGCTGCTGGTGAAGTTCGAAGCGGTGCGGCCGCACGCGCCGCCCCCCCGCCCCGGAGACCATGCTCCACCAGTGCCGCATCTGCGGATACGCAGGGTTCGACCGCGAGGACGTGGTGCGGCACATCGCCCAGGACCACCTGAGCGACCTGTACGAGGCCGAGGAGATCGAGGTGGAGGCTCCGGACGTCCAGGCGGCCTCCGTGCTCAAGTGCGGGTACACGGGGGAATGGATAGGGCCGCCGCAGCTCCATTCCACCGCCCAGCGCATTCTCGAGGTGCATCGGGAGCGGTTCGCCCACCTTCCGCTGGAGACCTACAAGGCCAAGCTCGAGACCTGCCACGACGCGGAGTCCATCGAGGCCTGGCGTCAGGCGTCCCGGAAGCAGGTCCGCTACCGGCTGAAGGACCAGCCGGAGGCGGCGCCCCGGAACCGGCGCGAGGCCGAGGAGCACGTGCGGATCGAGGTGGCGCCCCGGCAGATCCGCTCCGGGGTGCGGGCCATCGTCCCCGCGCCCGTGGCCGAGACGCTGGCCGACCCCATTCTCCGCCAGGGCTTCCTCCAGGCCCGCGGCCGCGAGACCCAGTATCCCCGCACCCTCATGGACGCCCTCCGCCCCGCCTTCCGGCACATGCGGATGAAGCTGTTCAAGCATGGCGATCAGACCACCTACGTGACCGCCGTCCCGCCCGACCCGCTCGACCCCGCCCAGGCGGCGGAGCCGGTGCGCAAGATCCTCGACGTGCTCCGGGCCCATCCCGGTGCCCACCGCAAGGACCTGTGCCTGGGCCTCGGGCTCGATCTGGCCAATGCCGAGGCCTGCCAGGAGGCCCTCACCCACCTCCGCTGGCTCATCGAGAAGGGCCACGTCATCGAGCTGTTCAGCGGGGCGCTGATCCTGCCCGGCTCATGACATTCTCCTGACGCGCCAAGCGTTGCCGTCCGCAGGCACGTTGGGTAGGTTGGCCCCATGAACGAACCGATCAGCCGCCGGAGCATGATCCGGCACGGTCTGCTGGCCGGCGTGGGCTCGGGCTTTCTGGCCGAGTTCGTCCGCGCTGACGCGCCTCGGGCGCCCACTCCCCACGAGATCCAGGGACCTTTCTACCCGCTGGTGGCGCAGAAGGACGTCGACTTCGACCTGACCCGCGTGGAGGGCCGCGAGGGCCGGGCCCAGGGGCGGGTGATCCATCTGCACGGGAAGGTGCTGGACACGACGGGGAAGGTCGTGCCCGACGCGACGGTGGAGCTTTGGCAGGCCAACACCCATGGCCGCTACAACCATCCCCACGATCCCAACCCGGCCCCTCTCGACCCGGACTTCCAGGGCTGGGCCATCGTGCCCAGCGGCGAGCGGGGCGAGTTCCACTTCAAGACGATCTACCCCGGCCCGTATCCGGTCACCCCCCAGTGGTCCCGGCCCCCGCACATCCACTACAAGGTGGCCAAGCGGGGGTACATCGAGCTGATCACCCAGATGTACTTCCCGGGCGAGGCGCTGAACGACGAAGACCGGCTGCTGCTGCGCAAGCGCCCCGAGGAGCGCCCCCGGATGATCGCCCGCCCCGATCCCGAGCGGAAGGACCATTTCGGGTTCGATCTGGTGATCGAGGAGGCCTGAGCCTGGGACCAGCGCCCTGTAGCGGCCGCTCGACGGAGTCTGCGACGGAGAGCGGCTTCGTTCAGGCGCACAAGGATCTCGTCCCCCGCGTCGTCCCCTCCCACATCCTCGGCCCGGAGCCGTTCTCTCTCGAAGACTCGGTCGAACGGCCGCCACAAGGGGAAAGCCTGGCGCGGGACCAGCCCAGTGCTGGATATCGCGGAGACGGACGAGGATCCTCCTTCGCCAAGGGCTACGGAGGACAGGTTGTCCGTCCCACGAGCACCGGCCACGGCCGCCTGGGCGCGATCAGCGTTCGGCTTGCTTGCGGATCTAAGGCGAACGCAATGGGTTGACGACCTCGATGTCGGGGAAGCCCAGGAAATCCGTGTCGGCGGTGTAGATCCGACGGATGCCGTGCTCCCGCATCAGTACCCACGTGCGGATGTCGAAGAAGAGATTTCCACTTGGATGCGTCAGATCCGGCAGCAACTCGGCCAGAACCTCCCAGTGCCGATGGCCTGCGACCAGGACCGCGATTTGGTCGGAGTCGAGAACAGGACGAAGGAACGCCAGGGCCTCTTCCCACGACAACGGCCGGTCGAACACCTTCGGATGGGTGCTGACCCGAAGGAACTCGTACACGATGCCTTCGGTCAGATACCAGCGGCCGGAGCCGCCATGCACCTGATCGGTCAGGAATGCCTGGGCCTTCGCGTGCTCCTGAGCGTCACGATTGGCCGCGAACAACAGCAGGTTGGTGTCGATGACGCCGGCCATCAGGAGTCCATGAGGGCCTCGAGCGCATTGCGGTCAGCGAGGTTCACCCGGGGGTGGCCCATGGAGTAGCTAGGCAGGCTGAACCGCCGGGTCGGCTTGGTCCGGGCTCGTCGCAACCCCTCCGCCAGCAGTTCGTTCACGACCTCCGACATGGTCCGTCCCTGGTCGTGGGCCAGATCGCGGACCCCAGCCATGCAGGAGTCCTCCAGGATGAGGGTCGTTCGCTTCATACATATCAGCATACGGAAGGGACATACGTATGTCAACCGGGAAGGCTTTGTTGGATTTCGCTGGCGTGCTAAGGGAAGCGGATGACCACCGACCTTGCCGCTACGACACTGACCATCGACGCGGCCGCCGACCGCGCGCCGTTCGCGCCCTTCTGGTGCTCGACCGGGTTCATGCCCGCCTCCATCCTGCTCGACGCCGACATGCGGCAGATGATGGCGTACTTCGGCGCGGTGCCCCACGGGGGGCTGAGGCACGTGCGCATCCACTACCTGCTGGATCTGGTGCGGGGGACCGGATTTCTGGGCCGCCGCCCGGACATCGACTGGTCGCTGCTCGACCAGGCCCTGGACACCCTGGTGGAGAACGGGCTGCAGCCGTTCTTCGAGCTGATGGGCAACCCCGGCCTTGCCTGGACCGACTTCGAGGATCCCGCCCAGGTCCGGGCCTGGCGCCGCCTCGTGGCCGCGCTGGCCCGGCACCTCGGCGAGCGGTACGGGCAGGAGGCCGTGCGCTCGTGGTACTTCGAGACCTGGAACGAGCCAGACGTGGGCGGGTGGTGGAAGAGCACCGTCCAGGGGTTCCTGAACTACTACGACGCGTGCAGCGCGGGCCTGGCCGACGCCGACCGGCGGCTGACCTTCGGCGGACCGGGCACCGCCTCGACCCTCTCCCCCATCTTCCGGGCGCTGATGGACCATGTGGACGGCGGGGAGAACTTTTTCACCGGCCGCCCCCGCACCCGGATCGACTTCATCTCGGTTCACGAGAAGGGCGCGGTCTGGCAGGCCGAGAACATCAGCCCGGACCTGCGGCGGATGTGCGGGCGCGAGCTGGAGATCGTCCGCTGGCTGCGCGACCACCATCCCCGGCTGGCCAAGACCCCCTTCATGAACAACGAGTGCGACCCGCAGATCAGCTGGAAGCAGACCCACACCTGGCGGGCCACCGCCTACTATGCGGCCCAGGGGGCCAAGGGGATCGTCCAGCACCTGCGGTTCCTCCGCGACGAGCACGGGGTGAACTACGTCCTCCACGGCAACGACAACGGGTTCCCCGGCGGCTGGGGCGCCCGCACCTGCCTGGCCGCCCTGCACGACCGGGCCAACATCCGCAAGGAGCTGGTGGACCAGATCAAGAAGCCGTTTCTGACCCTGTTCGAGATGATGGCCCTGCTGGGCGACGAGCGGGTCCGGGTCGAGGGCGCGGGCGGGGCGCTCGACGATTTCGGCGCCCTGGCCACCCGCCGGGGCGACGATCAGGTGGCGGTTCTCGTCTACCATAGCCACGACCGCGTCCACACCGCGCGGAACCGTCCGGTGACCGCCGACCTCACCGTGACCGGCCTGCCCTTCCGCCGGGGCGCGGTGACCCATTACCGCATCGCGGACGGGGAGCTGCCGTTCGATGTCTGGGACGCCGCGCACGCCGATCACGTGATGAAATCGCTGGCCCTGACCGCCGAGCTGATACGGAAGCTCCGCGAGCGGCAGGAGCTGCCCTGCGTCTCGCATCGGCCCGAGGTCGGGTTCGACGGGGGAAGCGCCTCGGTTCGGATCGAGGTCGTGGAGCCGAGCGTCCATCTGCTGCTGTTCACCCGCAAGCCGCCCCGGGCGCCGGGGACGGTGCGGGGTCTGCGGGTCACGCGGCACTGGGGGATCACCGGCCAGGCCCAGGTGATGCTCCGCTGGGAGGGCCTGGGCTCCCGCGCCCTCCGGACCTACGAGGTGGGCTTCGCGAAGTCGCGGGACGGGAAGACGCGACGGGTCAACACGCCCGATCTCCTGCCCACCGCCTTCCTGCACGAGGCGCCGGACGTCCGCGGCTGGTACCGCGTCCGCGCCGTGGACTACTGGGGACGCCCCGGCCCGTGGTCGGCTCCGGTCGAGGTGGGGTGAGTCCGCGTCCGGAGGGGCTTCGCATGTTCCGGGCACGTTGCCCGCGTCTTTCCCGCGAGCGTCCAAACACTTGGCGCGTTCGGCTACGCCACCCTCGTAGCCGCGCCCGCCAAGGGCGTGGATGCGAATGGGCCGCGCCCGCACGGAACTCGTAATCGAGCTTCTCGCGGTTCGGGCACGCCGCCCGCGTCGTTCCCGCGAGCGTCCAAAGCCTTGGCGGCTTCGGCTACGTCGCCCTGGTAGCCGCGCCCGCCGAGGGCGTGGACGACGATGGACCGAGCCCGTCAGGTGCGCGTACAGGAGCCTTGCGGTTGGCACGGGACTTCGGGCGCCTTCGCCGACCTTGTGTCCCCATCGGAACCGGCGTATCTTCGCGAATTCAAAGGCCCGCTCCCTGTTTCATGCATCCCTCAGGAGTCCGCGTCATGACCCCTCGCATCCTCCGCATCGCCCTCGTCAGCGCCTCCGCGGCGCTCGCCCTCCATGCGTCGGCCCCGGCGCAGGACGGCCCCCGCCCCGAGGTCCGCACGCCCGAAGGCGCGTATGCGCTGGTGCACCTGGAGTTCTCCATCCCGGGCGCGCCGGCCGGGTTCGAGAGCTGGCGGTACGTGGGGGGCATGCGGGACGGGCGGCTGCCCATCGATCACGGGGTGGGGATCCGCCAGTCCGGAGGCGAGCTTCGGCTCGCCGATGGCGAACTTACCGGCCGGTTCACCCGACGCCAGCCGGTCCGGGGGGGCGGCGAGGCTGAGATTCAGGTCCGGGCCGCCCTCGATCCCGAGGGCACCCTGGCGGGCACCGCCCGGATTGGCGAGGCCGAGGGCACGGTCCGGGGACGGGTGATCCCCGAAGCCCGGCTCCGGGAGGAGCAGGCCGTGGATGCTGAGGCGGGCTGGCCCACGTTCCTCGGTCCCTGGGGTGGCGGCACCCGCGCCCGGGGTCCGACGCCGGCGCTGGTGCGGCGCCCGGACGAGATCCGCTTCGCCTGGCGGGCCGAGGAGACAGACATCGGCCAGGGCATCGGCTCGATCAGCCGCTTCATGTTCAACTGGCGCGACGCCACCTCGCTGCGGACCGCCTCGGGATCCTCGTCGCCGGCGCTCGCCGACGGCCGCGTGTTCGTCAGCTATTACGTGCCCACGGCCACGCTCCCGGAGCCCCGACAGGCCCGTTTCTCCACCGGGCACGCCCCCTTCGAGCGGGCGCTGGAGCGGCTCGTGGAGAACGCCCGGGAAGCCGGCGCCGAGGTCTCGGCCGACGCCGTGCCCGCGCCCGCGCTCGAGAAGATCTGGGAGGGCGTGGACGATGTTGTGCTCGCCATCGACGCGGCCACCGGGCAGACCCTGTGGAAGGCGGTGATGCCCGCCCGGGGCTACAACCTCCAGCACCACAAGGAGGGGCCGTTCAACATGAGCCCGGCGGTGGCCGAAGGCCGGGTATTCGCCATCGGCATGGGCACCGATCTGCACGCCTTCGACGTGGCGGACGGTCGCCATCTCTGGTCGCGCCGCCTCGGCGGCGCCGCCGGCCATAATGGCTGCTCCGGCATCGGCAATTCGCACATGTCGGCCACGGTCATCGCCCTACCAGGGGTGGTGGTGGCGCCGATGGGAACCTGGTGCGGCTTCGATCCAGCCACGGGCAGGACGCTCTGGGAATCCTCACTGGCGGTGCGCCATGCCACCCTGGCCGTGTGGCGCAGCGAGGATCGGCATGTGTTGATCGGAGGAACCGCCGGGGCATCCCACCGGTGGATCGACCGGGGCGGCATCCTGGCTCTCGACGCATCCGACGGACGCGAGCTGTGGCGGATCGAGATCGAGCAGCCGGCCGAGGCGGACCGGAGCGCGTCCGTCCATAGCGATGGCCGCGGAGCGGGAGCGAACGGGATCACGGTCTTCAACGATCACATGCTGGCCCATGTGATAGAAGCCGACACC
>PXDE01000157.1 GCA_003566475.1 PVC group bacterium
CGGATCTATCTGGACCGGCAGCGCCGGTGGGAACGGGTGTTCCACGTAGACGCTGCGGCCGCCGAGGCCGGGCGCCTCACGGAAGACACGGTCCAGGAGGAGATCGGGCGGTATCGCAGATCCCGGCGGAATGCCGGATGAGGATCGTCTACGACACCAACGTCCTGGTGTCGGGGATCCTGCTCGACCTCGGCCTGTTCCGGACGATCCGGATCGTGACGCCGGCGGAATTCCTGGATGGGCTTGAGTCGAGCGCGCCTTCTCGGCGGCCGGGGCGACCCCGGACCGGATAGGTTCAGAAACCCCGTGCGGCGGCGACCGCCTCGGCGATGCCGCACACGCGCACGCCGTCTCCGACCGGGTACCCAGGATCCTGGGTCGGACACACGATGAAGGCCTGTTCCGGCGAAATCAGGTCCAGCGCGGTCCGGTTGCCCCGGGTCAGGGACGGGTCGAGCGAGGCCCGGAACTCGAAGGCCAGACGGCGGCGTCCGGATTCGAGCACAAGGTCGATCTCCGCCCCCGCGGAATCCCGGTAGAATGAGGCTCGCATTCCGGGGCGGGCCGGACAGATCTGTTCGATGCACCATCCTTCCCACGAAGCGCCATACGCCGGATGGCCGAACAGGTCCGTCGACGTGCCGATTTCCAGGAGGGCGTGAAGAAGCCCGGAATCGCGGACGTAGATCTTGGGCGACTTCACCAGGCGCTTCTTGGTGTTGACCTCCAGAGGAAGCAGCCTCCGGACCATGAAGGACTGCTCGAGAAGATCCAGGTACCTTCGGACGGTGGTGTGGGAGACGTCCAGAGACTGGCCGATCTTGGCCGAATTCAGGATACCCCCATGAAAATGCGCCACCATCCGGCAGAAACGACCCATGGCCGGCGCCGGGATGGCGAAGCCGAAGCGGGGGATATCCCGGCTGCAGTAGGTCTGGATGAAATCGAGCATCCAGGTCCGGGCGTCATCATCCTGCGGAGCCAGATAGGCGGGGGGAAAGCCGCCTCGCCACCAGTGTCGGCGCCAGGCGGACTGCGGATCGTCGCCCGCCACCTCACCGAGGCGAAGCGGGGTGAGTTCCATGACGTGGATCCGGCCCGCCAGGGTCTCGCCGCCCTGCCGCAGGGCGTCCTGGGATGCGCTGCCCAGCACGAGGAAACGTCCCGGACGCCGATCCATGTCCACCAGGGCCCGCAGGATCGGAAAGAGATCGGGTTTGCACTGGATCTCGTCGATGCAGACCAGGCGGTCGGCGTGCTCACGCAGGAAAAGCTCGGGCTCGTCTAGCTTCCGGAGGTCGGATGGCAGCTCCAGATCCAGGATGATCGCCCCGGGGGTACGGCGCAGAACATGGCGGGCCAGCGTGCTCTTGCCGCACTGACGAGGCCCGACCAGGGCGACGACCGGATCACGGTCCAGCGACCTGACGACTTCCGGCTCGGCTTCCCGAGGAAGGTAAGAATAACTCTGCATTACGAACTCGCCTTGTTCATAATGCAAGGTAGCGCGTGCCTCTGCCGCTGTCAAGTCGTGCCCCGATTTCTCATGGAGGCCACCTTTATCGCCAGGGCATCGATCATCGGAGCCGACCGTCTCGGAAGGCCTCCAGAGGCGCGGAAAGGGGAACCGCCCTGCGGTCGTCGGATCGGTGATCCCGCCAGTGCGTCTACTCGTGCGCGAACAGCTCCGCGAAGAAGGCGTGCATGGCGGCGCGGGCCCGGCGGTTGGCCTCGGGGTGGAAGGCGGAACCGGAGGGTACGGCAGGTGTCTGACCAAGTCCAACCGGCGCGCTTTGCGGGCGCCACGCTACGTCGGATGGCCTCCGGGGAACCTGTAGTCATCGATGGCCAGCCCTTCCACCTTCTGGAAATGCCGGGAGTTCGTCGTGACCAGCTC
This sequence comes from PVC group bacterium, assembly GCA_003566475.1. Taxonomy (GTDB): domain Bacteria; phylum Verrucomicrobiota; class Kiritimatiellia; order SS1-B-03-39; family PXDE01; genus PXDE01. The sequence continues at coordinate 1,898 of PXDE01000157.1, forward strand.
TGACTCCAGCCCCATCGCGGTCGCGGCGATGATCACGTCGAAATCCCCGATGGGGGTGCCCTGGGCGCGGAGCTTCCGCCGGACTCTGGCCGCCGTCCGCGCCACCGGCCCGTCCACTGGCACGATCACGAAGGGCTCCAGACGACAGAAGACCTGTCCCTAACCCCCAGCGATCCCGGTTCACCTGCGGATGCGAATCTGGTACAAGAAACGGCTCCATGATCTCCACCGCCCTTATCGGGGTGTCCGGGTTCGCCCGGATTCACCTGCAGGAACTGCTCGAAGCGTCGCGGCGCGGTCGGCTGCGGATCGCCGCCGCCACCGTGATCAACCCCGAGGAGGAGCCGGAGAAGTGCGCCCTCCTGCGGGAGCACGGGGCCCGGCTGTTCAATGACTATGAGGCCATGCTGGATGCGGCGGCGGACGACATCGACCTGGTCGCGATCCCCACCGGCATCCACCTGCACGCCCCCATGACCATCCGCAGCCTCCGGGCGGGATGCCACGTCCTGGTCGAGAAGCCCGCCGCCGCGATCCTGGAGGATCTCGAGGCCATGCGGACCGCCGCCCGGGAGACCGGCCGCCTGGCGGCGGTGGCCTTCCAGCACATTTACGCGGAGGCGGCCCAGACCATCAAGCGGCTGATCCTGGACGGATCCATCGGCCGCCTCGAGCGCATCGGACTCATCGGGTTCTGGCCCCGCACCGACCGCTACTGGCGGCGCAACGGGTGGGCGGGGCGGCTGCGCCTCGACGACGGCACGCCGGTGTACGACGCGCCGTTCCACAACGCCTTCGCCCACTTCCTGAACCTGACCGCCTTCTTCGCCGGCCCCACCTTCGGCCGCAGCGCCATCCCTACCGTGGCGGCCGCCCGGGCCTGGCGGGTCCGGCCCATCGAGAGCTGCGACACCGTGACGGCGGTCGGCCGGTTCGGGGACGCCGGGCCCCGCTTCGATCTGCACCTGAGCCATGCCTGCCGCAAGCACCGCTCGCCGGAGCTGGCCCTCGAAGGGACCGGGGGGCGGATCGTCTGGGATACCGGAGGGAGCGGTGCCGAGATCACCGATGCGGCGGGGACGCGGGTTCTGGATGTGCCGCTCCTCTCCCGTCAGGCCATGTGGGACGCGGTGGTCGACCGCATCCAGGGGGGCGACACCCTAGTCTGCGACCTCGACATCGCCGGCGCCCAGCTCGTCTTCGCCCACCGCCTGTTCGACGCCCTGAAGACCCATACCTGGGCCGACCCGGAATCCCACAACCACGAGGGCGACCGGCTCCTCGTGATCCCCGGCGTCGAGGCGGCGTTCGAGGCCGCCTACCGATCCGGCACCCTGGCCGACCTCTGAGCCAGGGCCTAGGGACAGACCCTATTCGCGCAAGGGACAGGTCTTCTGACACGCCGAAGGGCGTAAGGGACAGGTCTTCTGGGGCGCAGAAGGGACAGGCCTCTTTCGACGGCAACCGGTCGGGAACGTGTCCGACCGGACAGGTCTGCGACCGGTTGGGGGACAGGAGACCTGTCCCTTATGCCTACAGGAAGGGGGGGTGGATCTCGAGGTTACGTCATCTCTTGACGCTATGTATGGAAACCTACTCGAGCCACCGCCCGAACTCGTGCTCGAAGTTCGGGGTGAACAGACCTGTCCCTAGCTGGGCCTGGATTTCGGCGGGGGGCCAGAGGCGGAGTGCGGCGATCTCGTCGGCGGGGAAGGTGAAGGGGCCGGGGTGGACGGCGGTGAAGGTGTGGACCAGCTCGCTTTCCACCTCGGTGCGCCAGAGGTAGCGGCAGGCGAACGCGAGGCGGCCGGGGGCCACGCCCAGTTCCTCGACCATCTCCCGCCGGGCGGCGGCTTCGGGCGTCTCGCCGGGCTGGAAATGGCCGCCGACCGAGGTGTCCCATCGGCCGGGCTGAATGTCCTTGGTCTCGGCCCGCCTCTGGAGCAGCAGACGGCCGTCGGGATGGGTCACCAGCACATGCGCCACCGGATGGAGCAGCGCGGGGTTGCCGTGGCACTCCGACCGGAGCGCCTGGCCCACGATAATGCCCGCCTCGTCCACGAGATCGAACCATTCGTCGTCCATGCCGCCACCATGCGGCCTTGGGTTTGCCGGAACAAGGCTGTCGCAACTGTTGACATATCCAGACATGTCGATATATAGTGGCCGATAACCAATCCGAAGGCCCGGTCGGGCAAGGAGCGATGCGATGAAGCGAGATGGATGGAACCCCTACCTGGCCGGTGCCCTGGCCGGGCTGCTGGCCGTCACCTCAGCGGCGGTGACGACCCGGACGCTGGGGCGAACCCAGCTTCTGGGCGCGTCCACCACGTTCGTGCGGGCAGCGGCCGCCGCCGAGTCGGCCGTGGCCAGGGAGCATGTCGAGGCCAACCCCTACTTCCAGCGCAACCGGCCCCGGCTGGACTGGCAGGCCATGATGCTGGGCGGCATCCTGATCGGGGCGTTCGCGGCGTCCTGGACCGACCGGAGCTTCCGGCTGGAGGCGGTGCCCCCGGTCTGGCGGGAGCGCTTCGGCAACCGGATCGGGGTCCGCGCCCTGGGGGCGGTCCTTGGCGGGGCGGTGGCCATGTTCGGAGCCCGCCTGGCCGATGGCTGTCCCAGCGGGCATGGCCTGAGCGGGCTGATGCAACTCTCGGTGAGCGGGTTCCTGGCCATGGCCGGGTTCTTCGGGGCCGGAGTTCTGGCCGCTCACATCCTGTTCCGGCGGCAGAAGGAGGTGGTGTGATGGACCGGCTTCTCGGACTGATCACCGGTGTCGCATTCGGGTTCCTGCTTCAGAAGGGGCGTGTGCTGCGCTACGAGAAGCAGGTCGGGGCCATGCTCCTGCGCGATATGACCATCCTGAAGTTCATGCTGTCCGCGATCCTCGTCGGCATGGTCGGCCTCCATATCCTCCAGCCCCTGGAGCTGGTGAGCTTTTCGATCAAAGGCTCCGCCGTGGTGGCGGTGCTGGGGGGCGGGCTGCTGTTCGGTGCGGGGTGGGCGGTGATGGGCTACTGTCCGGGCACGTCGCTGGGGGCGCTGGGCGAAGGCCGCTGGCACGCCATCTGGGCCATGCTGGGCATGGTGGTCGGCGCAGCGCTCTTCGCGGAGGCCTACCCCTGGCTGGAGCGGACCGTGTACACCTGGCTGGACCTGGGCAAGATCACCCTGCCCGGGGTGCTCCGGGTGAACGCCTGGTTCGTGATCGTGCCCTTCACCGCCATCGTGCTGGCCTTGTTCCGTCTCTTCGAGCGCAAGGGGGTTTGAGTCGGTGCCCCTTCCGCCCCCTCCGGTTCAGGGGGCCGTCGGTGCGCCAGTCTCCGCGTCGTCGAACGGGCGGTAGGTGACCAGGCGCCGCTGCCGGTAGGCCTCCGCATGGGTCTCCCACCGGCCGCGCTCCTCCGGGGTGCCGACGCCGTCCTCCCGCAACCTCCTCAGGACATCGACAGCCTGTTCCCAGTTCCCTCGGGCGGCCTCGGCGGCGGCCCGGATCTCCGCCCATTCCGCCGCCGATGCAGGCTCCCGGTCCTGCCAGTGCCGGGCCAGCCGCAGGCTGCGCCGCGGGCTTCGGACCGAGGGCTCCTCATGGAAGGCCAGGATCCGGGCCAGCGCGAAGGAGGCCTGCGGGAAGTCAGGATACCGGCGGACCCACCGGGAAAGGGCCCGGGTGGCGCGGGCATCCTGACGGCTTCGGTACAGCATCTCGATCTCCATCATCCGGCCCGGCTCCCACCAGGGCGCGAGCCGGGCCGCCCTTCGGCTCTCGGCCAGCGCCCGCTCCAGATCGCCCAGCCCGAACGCGGCCTCGGCGCGGCCCAGCGCCCATTCCGGCTCCTGGGCCGATTTGGCCAGCAGCCGGTCGAACCCCTCCGCCGCCCGGCCCCAGTCCTTCTGGAACCTGAACCAGGCCGTCGCCCAGGCCAGATCCGGAAGGGTCGTCCGGACGAGGGCGGCTTCCGCGAACCGGTCCGCCTCGCCCACCACGTCCTCCGGCCAGGCCTGCGCAGGGAGGTCGAGGAGTGCGGCCTGCGACAGAAAGGCGGTCAGACCAGGCGGCAGGGACTGTCCCTGAAAGGGCGGACGGGCGAGCATGCTCCGAAGTCCGGCCGCCGCCTCCGCCCGGTGGGCGGCGGTGTCGCCCAGGGCCTGGCACAGGGCGTCAAGCGAGCGCGGCGAGGAAGGCGGAGGGAGCCCCCAGGCTTCTCCGATCGCGTCGGCCAGGCGCTCGGCGATCCGGGCGTGGCCGAGCCGGGTCAGATGGACATGCTCGAAGAACACGGGCCAGCCCCAGTCCCCCGCCTCCTCGAATGCGGCGGCCAGATCGAGGCAGGGCACGTTCTCCCGCCCGGCCACCTGTCGGATGGCGGCGTGAATCGCGGAGGTGGAGCGCATGGGCAGCGGATCGAGGTCGCGGGCGGCTGCGAGCCGACGTCGGGCGGTCGCGAAGTCATCGGCCGCGGCCGCCGCCCGGCCGTCCCGGAATGCCTCCGTCGCATGCGGGTCCGACCGGCCCAAGGGCGGCTGGTCGATCAGGTTGACCGGGAGGGTGACAAGTGCCGTCGGGATGCCGCGGCGGCGGGCGGCGCGGACCAGGCGCGTCAGGTTGGTCTCGAACCGGCGCTCGACCCGGACGCGGCGGGGATCGCCGGCCATGGCCTCGGCGCCGACCAGCGCCGCCGGTCCGTGCCAATCGCCGGGAAGAAGGCGGCGGGTCTGCCAGCGATGGAGCACTTGGACCAGCCGGAGGCGGTGCGCGGCCAGGTGGGCCCGGTCGGTCCAGGCGGGAAGCCGCCAGCGGCGGAAGCGGCTGCCCACGCCGTAGGGCCCGATGTATTCGTTATGCCCCATGGCCACGACCAGGAGGTCCGGATCCGCCTTGGCCATGGCGTCCCGGGCCAGCGGCACCAGGAGTTCGGAGGTCGCGGCGGTGATGGCGAGGTTGATCACCTCAACCGGAGGCGCGTCCTCGTGGTTCAGGGTGGCTTCCAGGAGGCGGGGAAACCCGATGGACGGCTGGGGGAATCCCATGGCCGTTGACTCCCCCACCACCAGGATTCGCCGTGCGCCTTCGGCCCGGGCGTCCGGAATCCAGACCGGCTGGGGGCCACGGGCGATGGCCGGGGGGAAGAACCCCCAGGCACACCGGGGGTTGTGGACCCACCCGCTGCCATCCTCGGCCCGGACCAGAAACCCCG
>PXDE01000431.1 GCA_003566475.1 PVC group bacterium
CCCCACACCATGCACGAAGCACCAGGCACCAGAATCCCCTTGACTTTCCCCTCCCCGTCCCCAAACTCGGCCCCCATGAAGGCGAGGCCCACAGATCCCCAGCCCCCCGCCGCCTCTCCGGCGGCCTCCCCACATCCCACATCCCACACCCCACACCGCGGCCAAGCCGCCACCCCACATCCCACACCTCACACCCCACATCGCGGCGAAGCCGCCCCATGAAGGCGAGGCCCGCATCCTCCCGGCCCCCCGCCGCCTGCCCGGCGACCGCGCCATGTTCCGCCCCGGGCTCCCCGGAACCTGCCGACAGATTGACCCAAGGCGGGTCTCGGGGGTAACCTGTCCGCATGGCCCTGCTCGCTGACATCCGAAGGAAGGTCGCGGCACGGCAGTACGAATACTCCAGGCACGCCGTGGATCAGTCGATCCTGCGTGGCATCGGCGTAACCGAAGTGGAAGAGGCGATAGCGAACCGCAGCGAGGTGATAGAGGACTACCCCGGGGACAAGTACGGGCCAAGCTGCCTGGTCCTTGGATTCACGGCCACCGGTCGGCCGCTGCACGTCCAGTGCAGCTACCCATCCCGTCCGCTGGTCAAGATCGTGACGGCCTATGAGCCCGACCCGGTATTTGGGCCGGGGTCGGACCAACCGAAGACGCTGCCGTTGAACATGATGGGCCCCTGACCCGGGTGCTGTGGAGCGTTAGCGCGGCCATTTTGGGCTTGGAATGGGGCCGGTAAGCGGCTGGGGGTGTCCTCATGTTGGCCCCCAGGGACTGCCTTTGGGCGAAAGCCGGCGACCTTTCACGCCTTGCGGGCGCACCTCCTCCGACCCCGTCCAACCTCTGGACGGATTCGTCCAAGGCCTGGACGGAGCCGTCCAAGGTCTGGACGGCCCGGCGACCGACGCCTGGCCGCGCTTCCGGCATCCGCTCCCCTCGCGGGGGCACCTCCGAGGCTGGTCCGTGCCTGGGAACCGGCTGTCTGGTGCCCGGAGGCCCGTAGATGGGAACTACGAAACACGCGAAATGCGCGAAAGGGGGAGCGGACGGGGCGCGGAGGTTGCGTGGGAGGGAGGCCATGGTCCGACCCGGCCTGGCGCCTGGCTCGTTCCAGGAACGCGGGCATGGCCGGTTCTCGCTCCGGCTCGGCGGGAGCCTCGCCCTCCCGGTCGGTTCGCCTCCCAGGGGTGGGGGGCGTTCGTTCGACCGAGCGCCTTCCCTCGACGTTCGCAGTTCGACAGCCTGCCGCGTGCCCGACGAAGTCCCGCCTTGCGCATTCGCGTCAACCTAAGCAGATGCGGCAGCGGCCGGGAGCACATCCGGATGCCCCAACGGGGCTACGTAGCGCCAGCCCAGGGTTGCGAGGAACGAGCTACCCTGGGTGCCAGGGTCCGATAACATCCCTACCCTGAAAGGGTTGCGTCCGACTCATCCAACGCCTTGGGCGGGGTGGACGCAACCCCGTTGGGGTTGGTCGTTGGGGGGGATGGACCCAGGGTAGCGGCAAGGCCGCAACCCTGGGCTGGCGGATGGAACCCCGTTGGGGTTCGGCAGAGGCTCCGGAATCCGTATTGGACGCCTGATGCTGGACCGAGGCATCCGGGTCATAACATTCTGTGCTTGAATCGGTTCCGGCTTAGGTTGACGCGAATGCGCCTTGCGGGACGCCAGCCGGTGGACGGCCCGATCACCCGCGTTCGCGCCTTCATGCGTATCCGCCCGCGTCTCCATCCTCGTCCCCCTTGCCTCCACGCCCTTGGCGGGCGCGGCTACGGGACATCGCCTCCATACAGGGGCTGTCGCAAGGGACCCGTAACCCCCCGGCTAGGATTCGGTTAGGGGGTGGAAAGGGGCGTGGACACTGGCGAATGTGGCCGGACGCCAAACTTCCGCTTGACGCTCAGGGGCAGGCCGAAGACTCTCCATCCTGAGAGGGGACAGCATGCCCGGCTGAAATCCATACGAGGTCGCATACGATGAGAACCGATGTCCGTCGCCGCCCGTCGCTCCGCCCTGCTCCCGCCCTTTGGGGCCGGATTCTTCGTCTTCGCCCGCGCCCCTGCGGCCTCGCTCTGGCCACCGGACTCGCCCTGACCGCATCCGTGGCCACCGCACAGGATCTGTTCTGGGATGCCAATGGCACCGATCCAGGCACCGGCGGCTCCGGCACCTGGACGGATTCCAACACCTGGCGCAGCGGAGCGGACGATGGTCCGCTCGGCGACTGGGTGGACGGCCGCAACGCGGTCTTCGGCGGGACGGCCGGGTCCGTATCCATCGGTGCCACGGCCGTTTCCCCCACGGCGTCCTTCTTCAACGTCACCGGGTACACGCTGCAAACGGATGCTTCAGCCACGACCCGCAGCCACAACGGGGCGATCATCCTCGCCGACAGCGTGGTCCTGAACCTGCTGTTCCCAAACACGACTGCCTCACGGAACCTAAACATCGGCGGCAATATCAGTGGCGGAGATGGCAGCGGTCTGGTGATCCAGGGCAACCAGTCCGTGAACAATGCTGCCCGCATCAACCTCAGTGTCAACGGGGCCGAGGTCTCCGTTCCCACTTCCATCGGCTCGACGGGCACGGGCATCGCCGGCTTTGTGGCCACGGCCTCCAACACGGTGGTCTCCGGCGATATCACCAACAACACCGACGCGAGGACCATGCTGGGGGCCACGTCGGGTAACAACCTGACCTTCAGCGGGCAGCACTCGGGATCCGGATCGCTCCAGTTCTCCGCCGGGCCGACCGGTGGCGCGGGGCCGGTGCTCATCACGGGAACCTTGGTTCACTCCGGGGACACCATCTTCAACCATGCCTTCACGGGTGTGGTCCAAATGGGCTCCGACAACCGGCTCTCTGACAGCTCCGTGCTCGAGTTCACCAACGGCACCCTCGACCTCAATGGCACGTCCCAGACGGTAGCCGGCCTCTCCGGCGACGGCGGCCGCGGAATCGTCAACACCAGCGTGGACGAAGGGATCATCATCGTAGACATCACCAGTGGCACCCAAACGTATGGTGGCCAGATCGGAGGAATTCCGGCCAACACGACCAATCTCGCAGGTGTCAACAGCGGCATCGCACTCATCAAAAAGGGGGCAGGCATTCAGATACTGGCTGGAGAGACGAGTTTCACAGGCGAGACAACGATCGAGGCCGGACGGCTGAGCCTTGACGACCTGGCCGCGCTTGGCGGCTCGTCGAAGGTGACCGTCGAGGATGGAGGCCAGCTCCGCCTCCAGGTCGCCGGAACCTACACCACCGGCGGGGCCATTCACCTCGCCGGCACCGGCGAAGCCACGTTGGGCGCCCTGCGGGTGCAGCCTTCGGGCAACCTCGGCTTCAACGGCGGCATCGTGCTCGACGACGACGCCACCATCCACGTCAACCATGCCGCCGGCGTGTTCACCCACGGCGGGGCGTTCTCGGCGGTGGCGGGCAACGCCCTGACCAAGACCGGAGCGGGCGCTCTGGTCTTCAGCGGGGCCAATCCCGGCTGGGCCGGCGACGTCGCCCTGACCAACGGCAGCATCACGGTCGAGTCCACCTCGAACTTCTCCACCGGCCGCCTGCTGATGACCACCATCAACAACGATGTGACTCTCACCCTTGACAACGCCAGTCAGACCATCGGCGGCCTGGACAGCGCCATCGCCGGCACCGGAGACCTGTTCCTGAATCTTGCCGACGGCCACGTTCTGACCGTCGACCAGGGAACGGACGGCACCTTTCTCGGGGTCATCAGCGGGGCCGGGGCCAGCCTGATCAAGACGGGCCCGGCGACCCTGGTCCTGGCCGGCCCCAACACCTACACCGGCGGCACCACGGTGAGCCAGGGTGTCCTTGAGGTGAGCAACACCACGGGATCCGGCACCGGCAGCGGCCCGGTCCTGGTGGAGAGCATCGCGACCCTGACCGGGACGGGACACATCGCCGGCCCCACCACCATCCTGGGCACCCATGCCCCGGGGGCCAGTCCCGGCGTGCAGTCCTTCGCGTCGGACCTCACCTACAGCGGGGCATCCATCGTCTGGGAGCTTGTCGACAACACCAGCGCCGGCCGGGGCGCGAACTTTGACGGCATCGATGTGGGCGGCGACCTGGAGTTCCTGGTCAGCAACACGTTCAACCTGGTGTTCGACCTGCCCGGCAGCACCGTGAGCTGGTTGGACCCGTTCTGGGAGTCCAGCCAGAGCTGGCTGGTGTTCGATGTTGGAGGCGACATCCTCAGCGCCGAGAACCTTCTTCTCCAGCATTCGGACTGGCTGGATGGCAGCGGAGTGGCCTTTAGCGATGCCAGGTCTGGTTTTGGCTTCCAGATCCGGGTCGCCGATGAAGGGGTCTTCCTTGACTATGCGGCCGTTCCCGAGCCCACGCAGACCATGCTGCTGGCGGTGGGCGCCCTGGCCCTGCTCCTGCGTCGCCGACGCGAGCCGTAGCCGCCGGCGCCAGACGGTGGAGAGCCCGCTCGCGTCTCCATCCTCGTCCCCCTTGCATCCACGCCCTGGTGGGCGAGGCTACGGTGCGGTCGGCGCGTAGGCCCGGACCGCGACCAGGGCCGCCGGGGCGTCGGCACGCGGGGTGAGGCGGATGCGGAGGACGGCGGTGCGCACCGGGTCGGGAAAGGCGATCTCCCACTGCGCCTGATGGTGGTCGAGGGACTCGGCCAGGAGCCGTCCCTCCGCGTCCGACACCTGAACCCGCTCCGGACAGAAGGGCACGGCCCGTTCGGGATGACCCCATTGCACGGTCTCCAGCGCGTGGTCGTAGTCGGCGTCGAAGGCCAGGACGATTCGACCGAGGGTCTGCGGGGAGTCCCAGCGGACGGTGAGCGAAGGATCGGCATCGGCAGGATCGGCCACCCAGGCGTGGGGCCGGTCGGTGGGGCGCATGGAGCCGTCTCGCACGGACTCCGCCGGGTAGGGGGCGATCGGCGGATCGGCGGTGAAGGCGAGGTTGTGCCCGCCGGGACGGCGCTCGGGCGACCAGACCTCGTAGTCCTCGCCGCCCACCGTCGAGGTCTCCTCGCGGCGGTGGCCATGGACGGACACCAGGCCGGTAGCCCGCGCGGGGGAGGTATGGACCGCGAGCGCCGGGTGAGCGTCAAACGCCACCAGAACATAGCGGTGGTCGGGGATGTCGGCTCCGAACTGAAGGACAACCCCCTGACCAGCGCCGGCTTCCAGAGGGATCGCGACGGACGCGATCTCCCCCTCGGGCGAGTATTCGTCGGGCCGGACGCTGGTCCGGAGACGGGCGGTCAGGGTGGCGGGGGACTCGGCATCCACGGTGACCGCAAGGTCCGGGAACCGCCCGGGGGAGGCGGGCAGCCACTGGCCCCACGGTACGTCGAGGCGACGGGGGGGGGCGCCGCCGGGGAGGCCGGCGAGGTCGAAAGTTGAACTGGTTTCGAGGGTAGCGGTGGCGACGAGGTCCTGGGGGTCTTCCAGAACCATCCCCGGGATGAACTGCCCGTTCCGCAACAGGTCGCGCTGCAGGGCGGCGAGGTGCGGAGGGGCGAGCAGGTCGGCCGGGTCGCAGCCGTGCTGCCGGCAATGGGCGGCGGCCATTCCCACCGCCTGCCCGCCGACCGCGCAGGTGCACATGACCCGGGTCGAGCCGAAGGCCACGTGGCTGGCGCTGATGATCCGGCCGGCCAGAAACAGGTTCCGGATGTCGCGGCTGAAATAGCAGCGATAAGGGATGGAGTAGACGGCCCGGGAGTGAAGGTGGTGTGAACCCGCCAGCTTGCTGAACACCCCGTCGGCGGGGTGGAGGTCGATGGACCAGCCGCCGTGGGCCACGGCGTCGGGGAACCGGGTGCGCTCCACCACATCCTTCTGGCACAGGACATGGGGTCCGAGGAACCGGCGGCTCTCCCGCTTGCCGGGGATGGCGCCCACCCATTCCAGGGTCAGGTTCGCGGCCTCCGGATGCTCGCCGGAGTTCTTGATGTAGTCCCAGACCCCATACACCACCTGCCACAGCTCCCACTTGATCCTCTCGGTGTCGTGCACCGTGTCCATTCGACCGCCGTGCTCGATCCACCACAGACGGCAGCCCTGGGTGCGGGTGTCGAAGCTCCGGTAGCGGGGAATGCGCCCGGGAACGTTGTCGAGCGCGTAGGCCGGAGGAACGAAGGCGACGGGCTGGCCGGTATCCCGGGTGTAGAAGTAGATGGAGTGGCCGAGCAGGGCGCCGAACTCCTGGTCCGGGGCGAACGGCTCGTCGAACGCCTCGCGGCCTTCGGCTCCCATGTGGAAGGAGGCCCCGGCCAGGAATCCCAGCACACCATCGCCCGAGGCGTCGCAGAACAGCGGGGCCTCGGCCCGGATCCAGGTGCTGGTCTGGCTGCAGTAGCCACGGACCCAGGCGATGCGGTCGGGCTGGCCCTCGGCCTTGCCCGCCTCGCACACCGATGTGTTCAGGAGCAGTCGCAGGCGCGGCTCCCGCCAGGCCGCCTCCAGGAGCACGGTGTCGAACAGGATCGGGTTGCCCTCCCGGTTGCGCCAGAGGTTCTCCAGCATCAGCTCGTTGATCAGACCGCCCTCGCGGGACCACCGGTTGTTGCTGCCCATATGGCAGGTCGCCCCGAGCGCCCAGAGCCGGACCTCGCTCGAGGCATTGCCGCCCAGAACCGGGCGGTCCTGGATCAGCGCCACCTCGGCCCCGGCCCGGGCGGCGGTCACGGCGGCGCACAGCCCGGCCAGGCCCCCGCCAACCACGACCAGATCGGCGCGAACGGTCTCCTCGCGGAGGGAACGGGAGGACGGGGGAGAGGTGGCGAGGTCGCGGAGGAGGGGAGGCTGGGGCATGAGGTGGCGGGGGCTGGGGTCGGTGGTAAGTCATCAATTATCAGGGATCGCGGTTCGAGGGAAGTCGGGGGATTGGGGAGGGGGGAGTCAGTGGTCAGTCGCCGCCGCTGGACCGCTGGGTTCAGCCGGATGAGGGGAGAGACGGCTGGCGTGATCCGGGATGCGCGATCCGGGATACGCGATGCGGGATGCGGGATGCATGCCAGTACCTCGCTGTCTGTGACAGCGAGGCCGCATGAGCCGCGCCTGGCAAGAGGAAGG
>PXDE01000416.1 GCA_003566475.1 PVC group bacterium
CTGGCCGAGCTGCTGGGCGGCGGGGGCAAGGTGGTCATGCTGCGCTACCAGGAGGGGTCGGCGAGCACCATGAACCGCGAGGCCGGGTTTCTGGAGGCCATCGCGGAGCATCCGGACATCGAGGTGGTGAGCGCCCACCAATATGGCGGCGCCACCCGGGAAAGCGCCCAGGACGCGGCGGAGAACCTGCTCGCGGGGCTGCTCGCCCAGGGCGTGGCCATCGACGGGGTGTTCACCCCCAACGAGTCCACCACCTACGGCATGATGCGGGCGCTCGACGACAAGGGGCTGCTGGGCACGGTCCGGTTCGTGGGGTTCGACGCGTCGCCCGCCCTGGTCGAGGCCATGCGGGAAGGCAAGATCCATGGGCTCACCGTGCAGCATCCGTTCAACATGGGCTACCTCGGCGTCACCACCATGGTGGCCCATCTGCGGGGCGAGCCGGTGGAGCGGCGCATCGACACGGGCGCGGTCATGGTCACCCCCGAGAACATGGACGATCCCGACCAGCGGGAGCTGCTGAACCCGGATCTGGAGCGGTGGCTGGGCCGGTGACCGTCCCCCGCCTGGCCATGCGCGGGGTGGCCAAGCGGTTCGGGGCCACCGCCGCTCTGCGCGGGGTGGACCTCGCCCTCGCCCCGGGCGAGATCCACGCGCTGGTGGGCGAGAACGGGGCGGGCAAGAGCACGCTCATGAAGGCGCTCTCCGGCGCCATCCGCCCCGATGCGGGGGAGATGGAACTCGACGGCAAGCCATTCCGCCCGTCCACCCCCCATGAGGCGCGTCAGGCTGGCGTGGCCATGATCTACCAGGAACTGACCCTGGCGCCTCATCTCTCGGTGGCCGAGAACATCCTGCTCGGAACCGAGCCATCGCGGGGCGGGATCCTGAACCGCCGGGCCATGCGGCGCACGGCCCGGGCCGCCCTGACCCGCCTGGGCCATGGCGACCTGCCGCTCGACGCCCCGGCGGGCCAGTTCACGGTGGCGGTGCGGCAGATCATCGAGATCGCCCGTGGGCTGGCCCGGGGCTGCCGGGTGCTGGTGCTCGACGAGCCGACCAGCAGCCTGGCCCGGGCCGACGCCGAGCGCCTGTTCGACGTGGTGCGCGGCCTGGCCGCCGAAGGGCCCTCGGTGCTCTACATCAGCCACTTTCTCGACGAGGTGCAGGCGCTGGCCCGGAGGTTCACCGTGCTGCGCGACGGCCGGGCGGTGGGGACCGGAGACGTGGCCACCACCCCCCCGGCGGCCATGGTCCGCATGATGGTCGGCCGCGATCTGGCCGAGCAGTTCCCGAGATCCGCGCGGCAGGCGGGCGAGGTGCTGCTGGAGATCCGGAACCTGGCCGGCCGACGGCTGCCCCGCGAGGCGACCCTGACCGTGCGCCGGGGCGAGGTGGTGGGACTGGCCGGCCTGGTCGGGTCGGGTCGCACCGAGCTTCTCCGGTCGGTGTTCGGTCTCGACCCCGTGGTCCGCGGCGACCTCGTGGTGGCGGGGCGGCCCGGCCCGGCCCGCCCCGTCCGCCGGATCCGCCAGGGCGTGGGCCTGCTCAGCGAGGACCGGAAGGCCGAAGGACTGGCCCTGAACCTGAGCGTGGAGACCAACCTGACCCTCTCCCGGCTTCCCGCCGTGTTCGGCGTCGGACGGATGGAGGAGGTGGCCCGGCCCTGGATCCGAGACCTTTCCATCCGCTGCCAGCATCCGGGGCAGGCGGTGACCCACCTCTCCGGGGGCAACCAGCAGAAGGCCGCGCTGGCCCGGCTGCTCTATCAGGAGGCGGATCTGGTCCTGCTCGACGAGCCCACCCGGGGCGTGGACGTGGGCAGCAAGGTGCAGATCTACGAGGCCATCGACCGTATCGTGACCCGCCCTCGGCCGGGGGCGGTACTCCTGGCCGGGAGCTACTTTCCCGAGCTTCTGGGCATCTGCGACCGCATCGCGGTGATGCGACGCGGAGTGCTGGGCCCAGCCCGCCCCGCCGCCGAATGGACGACCGCCTCCCTGCTCGAGGCGGCCACCGGAGCGGCGGCGTGAACCATGGCCTTCCAGCAGGGCGTCCCCGACGTGGCACGGCGCTTCCAGCCCGTGCCCGAGCGAGGTCGGATCCCGGATCGACCATGGTCGGAGCAAGCGCTTCTTATGGCCGGATCGGGACTGGATCTCGCTCGGCTCCGGGCAAGATGCCCGGGCCACGGGAGGGCCGGGCCACGGTTCGCGGGGGGCGGTCCCGATGAAGCGCGGCGACCTTCTCGAGTGGCTGCGCCGCCTGGCCCAGGCCATGGGCGCCCGGTGCGGGAAGGCGCTGGGCCCGGCGCTCGGCTTCCTGGCCGTCTACGCCCTGTTCTGCTTCCTCTCGCCCCGCACCTTCATGACCGCCGGCAACCTCGAGACGGTGGCCCGGCAGTCCGCCATGGTGGCCATTGGCGCGGTGGGGATGACCCTGGTCATCATCTCGGCCGGGATCGACCTCTCCATCGGCTCGACCATGGCCCTGTCCTGCGTGGTCACCGCGTACGCGCTCCGGGCCGGGGCCTCTCCCGCCCTCGCCACCGCGCTGGGAGTGGGCAGCGGCCTGGCCTGCGGGCTGATCAACGGACTGCTCATCGTTGGGCTGCGGGTGGTTCCGTTCATCGTCACCCTCGGCTCGATGCTGGTGGTGCGCGGGGTGGCCAACGGCCTGGCCAGCGAGCAGACGGTGGCGCCTGACCGCCGAGGCTGGCTGGACGTGCTGATCGCCCCGGCGGCGGGGGCTGGGCCGTTGGACGCGATGGTGGGGGTGATGGTCGGTGTGATGGCGGCGGCACTGGTCGGACTGCTCGCGACCGACATCATGGTGCGCCTACAGAGGACGGACGACGATGATGTGCCGGTCCGCCTGGCCGGCGTCCCGGCGGCGCGCATCCGGGGCGGGCTGGTGGCCGCGATCCTCCTGGCCGCGGCGGTGGCCACGGTGCGGACCTTCCCGCCCGGCGTGTGGCTGATGCTGGTTCTGGCCCTGGCCACCGCCGCCATGCTGCGGAACACCCGTCTTGGACGCCACATCTTCGCGGTAGGCAGCAGCGAGGCCACGGCCCGGCTCTGCGGGGTGGCGGTGGGCCGGGTCAAGGTGCTGGTCTACAGCTTCTGCGGGGCCTGTGCGGGGCTGGCCGGGGTGCTGCTGTTCTCGCGGATGCGGGTGGGCGATCCCACCACCGCCCAGGCCCGCGAACTCGACGTGATCGCGGCGGTGGTGATCGGCGGGGGGAGCCTGGCCGGCGGCGAGGGGTCGGTGGCGGGGAGCGTCATCGGCGCCCTCATCCTCACCACCATCGACGTCGGCCTCCAGCACCTCGACATGCCCAAATGGTGGCGGATGATCATCACCGGCGGCATCATCATCGGCGCGGTCGCCCTGGACCGGTTGCGGCACCGGCGGGAGAGCTAGGTCAGGCGGACGCGCCGGTCCACGCGCTGAAGGGAGATGCATTCGACCGGACAGACCTCGCGGCAGGCGTCGCAGCGGATGCACTGGGCCTGGTCGATCCAGAGCAGATTGTAGTCGGCCCGCCCGGTGGACGGCACCACCCCGGTGATCCGGCCCCCGGGATCGCGGACCAGCTCCTTCACCTTCACGATGCAGCCCTCGACCGGCTTCACCTGGAGGCAGCGGTCGCAGTAGATGCAGAGGTCGTTGTCGATCTCGTACTTGTGGTTGCAGAGGTAGCAGCGGCTGGCCTCGGTGCGGGCGGCCTCGTCCGCGTAGCCGGTCTCGACCTCGGTCCCCGCCCGCCGTTCCTCCACCGGAATCTCGGGCATGGGCTGGCGCGGGAGGGCGTTGAGGTCGGCGGTCCGCCCGGTGGACTCGGCATCCCGGATCTCGACCACATCCCGGAGCCGCTCCCGGCCCATGAGATCGGTGTCCACGGCCCGGGCGCACCTCCGTCCATGGGCGATGGCGTCGATCAGGGACAGCGCGCCGGTGGCGCAGTCGCCGGCCAGATACAGCCCCGGTTCGGCCAGGCGGTAGGCATCACGACGGCGCCAGGCTCCGTCCTCGGCCAGCCCCGCCGCCTCCGCCCAGCTCAGGTCGAGGGCCTGGCCGGTCCCGAACAGGATGGTGTCGGCGTCGATCCGGGTCTCGCTTCCGGGGATCGTCCGGACCCCGCGGCGGCCGTCGGCCTCCGGCGCGGTGAGTTCGCCCCGGGCCACCCGGAGACCGGCCGACCGCCCCGCGTCCACGTCCACCCCGACGGGAACCGTCAGCGGCTCGAACCGGATGCCCTCCCGGTGGAAGGCGTCGAGCTCATGGCGGCTGATGTACATCTCGGCCTCGGTGCGGCGATAGACCACCCGGACCGACTCGGCCCCCAGCATGCGGGCGGCCCGCGCGCAGTCCACGGCCGTGAACCCGCCGCCCACCACCACCACGTGGCGTCCCACCTCCGCCGTGCCCCGGGCGGCCAGATCGTTGAGGAAGTCGAGCCCATGCCGAACCCCCAGGGCATCCGTCCCCGGAATGCCGGGCATCACCGTCCGCGCCGTGCCGGTGGCGAGGACCACCGCATCGTGACGAAGCCGCAGGTCGTCGAGCGGAACGTCCTCGCCCACGCCTTCGCCGCAGCGGATCTCCACCCCCTGCCGCCGGATCTGATCGATCTCGCGGGCCACCGTCTCCGGAGGCAGCCGGAAGGCGGGGATGCCCCAGCGCATGAGGCCGCCGGGCTCGGCCGCCTTCTCGTAGACGGTCACCGTGTGTCCGAACCGGGCGAGATCCCGGGCGGCGGCCAGCCCGGCCGCCCCCGCTCCCGCCACCGCCACACGCTTGCCGGAGGGGGGATGCAGCGGCGGCAGGACCACCGGATCCCGGCCCTGGAAATCCGCCGCCGAGCGCTTGCTGAAGCAGATGGCCACGGGTTCGCCCAGACCCTCCCAGCCGTGGCGGCAGGCCGGCTCGCAGGGACGGGTGCAGACTCGGCCCAGCACGGCCGGGAACACGTTGTCCTCGAGGTTGATCCGGTAGGCCTCCGCATCATCGCCCCGGGCGATGGCTTCGAGATAGCCGGGGATGTCGGTGCCGGCCGGGCAGGCGGCCTGGCAGGGGATGCTGGCGGCGATCCACTCGAAATCGCCCGGAGCGGTGGCGTCGCCCCGGGCCTTGGAGAGAATGCGGTCACGGGAAGGTGCGGTCATATCGGTCGACCCTACCCGCCCTGCCCCGGCGGTCCAAGCCGTAGCTGCGCGGGGCAAGCCGGTGGTGGGCGGTACAGGGCTCGAACCTGTGACCTACTGGGTGTAAACCAGTCGCTCTGACCAACTGAGCTAACCGCCCGACCCGACGCAGCCTATCCGACGGCACGGGGCCGATCAACCCCGCCACTCCGGCCTCGCGACCCTTCGGACACGTGACCTGACGATCGTACACGAACGTGTCCGGTCCCTCATCCCGACGCCCGGCGGCGGGATCGGGTCTTGGACACGAAAACGCACGATCGTGGAGTTTCGTGTCCGTCCCCCCTGGCCCCACACCGCGCGGGACGGCCGAATCCTGGACACCTAAGCTCACGATCGTGACGTCACGTGTCCGACCTGCGGGTCACCAGAGCTCCGGCGCCCGGACGGGGCGGAAGCTGAAGCGGTGGTGGGGGGTGGGGCCGCGGGCCCGGAGGGCGGCGAGGTGCTCGGCGGTGCCGTAGCCCCGGTGCCGCGCGAATCCGTAGGCGGGGAATTCGGCGTGCAACCGGTCCATCTCGTCCTCCTGGAGGGTCTTGGCAAGCACGCTGGCGGCGGCGATGGACAGGGAGAGCCCGTCGCCGCCCACCACCGCGCGAGATGCGCAGGGAAGTCCGTCCGGAATCCGGTTGCCGTCCACCATGACCAGATCCGGGGAGACGGTCAGCGCGGCCACCGCGCGGGCCATGGCCATCAGGCTGGCCTGAAGGATGTTCAGGGTATCGATCTCCCAGGGCGTGCAGGCCCCGGTCCCAATGTGGACGCCGGGAAGGGCACGCAGACGCCGGGCGAACTCCCGGCGGGCGGGCGGGGCGAGCTTCTTGCTGTCGGTGAGGCCGGTCAACGACTCGGGGGCGGGCCCGTCCGGCCCGAAATCCGGCAGCACGACCGCGCAGGCGAACACGGGGCCGGCCAGGGGGCCCCGCCCCGCCTCGTCCACCCCGGCCACCACGCGGTGGCCCCGGGCTCGGGCCTCCCGTTCCAGCCGGAGCACGGGATCGGGCTCCGAGTGCGAGCCTCAGGTGGCGCGGAGTTCGCGGACCTTGGCCTTCTTGCCCCGCCGGCCGCGCAGGTAATAGAGCTTGGCCCGGCGCACCCGTCCCTTGCGGTCCACCTCGATCTTCTCGATCATCGGGGAATGCAGGGGGAACACCCGCTCCACGCCCTCGCCGAAGGACTCGCGCCGGACGGTGAAGGTCTCGGTGGCCCCGCCGCCATCGCGGGCGATGACCAGGCCGGTGAAAAGCTGGATCCGCTCCTTGTCGCCTTCGCGGATACGGACATGGACCTTAACGGTGTCGCCGGCGCGAAAGACCGGAATATCCTTGCGGATCTGTTCCTGAGCGAGGGTGTCGAAGATCTGGGTCATAGGGTTCCTGCCTTCATCCGTGGCCAAACAAGCCGCCTAGATTGGCACAGGCCTCCCGGGAGCGTCAACTGCGGTTTTGGCAACCGGCGAAGCGTGGTTCGCCACCATGAACGGCCGCCACGACCCGCGCCCCAGAAGCCCGGAGGGAGGCCCTCCTAAACCCTTGGTGAGCCGTCTCATGGGACGTAGGGGACAATGGGGGCCCATGAAGTGGCCGACGACGACTCGCCTGATGACACCGGTTAGCCGGCCCAGCCCTACGCCTCAGCGGCCGTCACTGCTCTGAGACACCCTCACGGAAGCCGCTCTCCCTCGCAGACTCGGTCGAGCGGCCGCTACAGGGCGTTGGGTGCTTCCGCGGTGTCTCATTGCCCCTATCCGGCTGGCCCACCGTGCCAGCGGCCCTCACTGCTCTGAGACACACTCACCCGATTTCGCGGATAAGCCGTTGGTCCGCACAAGTATATGATCGAACGGGCGCGGCCCCAGTAGTCCGCTGTTCCCGCCC
>PXDE01000439.1 GCA_003566475.1 PVC group bacterium
TCGCCCCCACCCGGTGGTCGATGGGCGCCCCCCGGGGCCGCGCCTCCTGCCGCAGCGACTGCGCGAACAGCCACTCCCACATCGCCCGCTCCCGGTACGCCCGGTTCCAGGCGTCGTGCCCATCCCGCCCCTGGAAAAAGCTCACCCGCGCCTCACCCCCATGGCCCCGGGCCGCCTCCACCAGCCTGCGGACTAGCGCTTCCCGGGGTGCGTACTCCCCCTCGTTCAGAATGATCCAGAACCGGTTCCTGGCTTTGGGGTTAAGGAACTCCGGGCTCCACACCGCACTAATCGGGACCGCCGCCGCGAAAACGTCCGGGTATTTCGCCATGGCATCATAGGCGCCAAACCCGCCGCTGGATAGGCCTGTAGCGTATATCCGGTTGGTGTCTATGGGAGGTTCCGCCCGGTGGATCAGAGCGCGAACCCCTTCCATCGCCCGAAGCATTGCTCGGCTGGGCTGGTCAGGATCGGGGCTTTCCCAGCTCTCTCCCTTGTCATGCTGGGGAGCGAAGACAAGGCACGGGTGTCTTTGGGCAAGATCTCCCCTTGTGACCTCGAGGAATGCCGTTTGCCGAAGCATCGCCAGTATGTCGGGGCCCTGCTCACCAAAGCCGTGAAAAAAAACGAGGAGCGGGTAGGAGCGGCCGGGGCCATCCAGAGAACGTGCATCTTCCCCTTCATCGGAAAACCTTGGCACGTATAGCAGCGCCTCCATGGGCGACCATCCCCCGGGCCTCGACAGGCTGACCACCTCGATCCCAAGCCGATCAAAACGTGACTGGTCACGTGCCGAGACCGTAGCGGGGCGAATGGCCCAAATTGGGGCATCCTTTGCGCCCTCGCCATTCGCCCCATGCAGAGGAAGACCCCACATGGCGAACAAGGGAAACAAAAACATGGCAAGCCTTAGACGGACCATCTTCGGCGGCTTGACTGGACAAATATGCCCACTTGCTGCATTCCTCTGGGGACGAGGGGCCCTCTTAAGCCCCCGGCCTACCTTCAGAAAGCCGAGCCAGAACCGCCGGGTCCCACGCGCAACAGGCAAACACCATGCGGCAAGAATTCCCCACCATGTTGTGATCCCCCAGCCATCGCTTCCCCGGGCCACGGGGGCGTCGCACATGGTACAGGATACTGGGGATGATGGGTAAGAAAGCCCCGCACCCATCGCGCCGCAGACTACGAGTGGCTGAAAAAAAAGCCTTGACGGATCACTTGGCCCACTATAAGTGAGGCCATACGACCCCAAATGGAGAGGTGCCGAGATGCCCCGCAGCCCCGCAGCCCCGCAGCCCCGCAGAGATGGCGACCATTTGTACTTATTGCGATGTTTTTCACCTTGCTCGCTCCCGCTTCAGCACACGCTCTTGAAGTAGGTGTAAGCAATACGAACAACTATGTCAAGGTCACCGCCTACGGCCCAGTGGCCGAGAATGGAGTCGTAAGGGTCGGCAACGACTTTGCCATAACACCTCGGCCTGACGCGGATTCCCCGATCACGGTGACCGTTTCTCTCACCGAGGCCACTAGCGCAAACCCGGACTACAGGCTTCACTGGCCAATCGAAGGGTCGAATGCCCAAACAGACGTGAGGACGACCCCTGTCAAGTACAGGGTGGCCCATGCAGGAGAGGCCGATATCGTCGGAGAAATAGCGGTTGTCCTCATTACGGTAGAAAGAGTTCCTCGGTTCCTATTCACTAGTGCGGAGAACTGGACTCCGATCGCGTTTACCGTGGGCAATATCGGAGGTGTACCAGTAGCTCTCGAGCACATACAGGATCTAGTAGTCACCCTCCACTACATTGACGCAAGCGGCAACCAACAAGCACGAGAAATCGACGATCTGTTGAACTCCGTGCTCCAACACCCACAGAACCCTGGTGAATTCGAGGTCTTCCTGGATCCGCGACGAAGCTACGGGAGCTGCCGGATCGGTGCGGACTCGCTACCGGACTACTATACTGAAGAAGACGGTGTAGAACCCCCGTTACTGCTTCCTCCGTATGGAAGGGCAAATCGGGCATGGATCAGCGTCAAGGCAACGATCTCGGTCGAAGAGAACGGTCCCGTCTATACAGGATTCAGCGACAGGTCAGACGCTGCCCCATCGGCTAGGATAGCCTGGGGGCTGTTCGACCTCTCGAATTTTGCACTTGACATCCCCCACCCCGAAGAGAAGAACCCACCGAATTCCCCGCCGCCTCTTCTAGAGCCTGATCCGGACAACCCGGGTTCCATGCGCCCACGCTCAAAAGTCAGCGCCGGCTTCATGATCGACCGAAGCACCGAAATCCGTCCGTTCTTCGCAAGGAGTCCCATCATGGCCTGGGAGCTCGTTGCCCCCAACTCCTTGAGGGCAACCGAGTACGCCAACTTTACGGACACGTTCCCTGCGGCCGAAAATACCCCGGCCCTTCCGTACTGGAACCATCCTAAAAGTCCACAATACAAGAAAACCTTTGATATGGAGGGAGAAGACATCACCATCGATGCGCCATCCCTGTCTATGCCCAAGATGGAAACCGTCCAAGACTGGGCATCAATTGGAGAAGGCTCCAGCCGCATAGCAACCTCGGTCCGTGCGGAAAGCTGGGCCCTCCAGTGGGACAACACGGGGACTTACGCCGGGCGGAACATGGAGCTACTTAACGGCTCCTATTTCTTTATTTCGTATGGTACAAGGTACGTGGACCTCCCGCAATCTTCTGACCAGCCTCCACGCACGATCAAAGCTATGGACCTCGGGGTAGATCGGGTCTCCTCCATGCAAGCAAGATTCGCTCGCGTTACTCCACGATACTCGATTTCAATAGGTACCCCCTCCCAAGGCAAGCTGTTCGACGCCACGCTCACCCTAGCCTCGGTTGCGGTTCAAGTGCAGGGCGGACCTCAACTCAAGATTGCCCTTGCGGTGACACAAACCAGCATAAACGTAATGAAAGCCGCTCTAACGATAGCAGGCGATGAGCCGGGTGAAGATGCATCCATCCGGATTTCTGGGATGGTCCATGCTACAGCGCCGTACCACCTTGGACCCAACCTAAACCGCGAGTTGCCGTCACTTCGGAACATCAGCATCCTGCCAGAAGGATTCAACGTGGATTTCTTCCTTAATACTGGCGAGGTAAGAGAGGGAGTTCCTTCCGGTCTGTTTATCCAGCGAGCAGGCCTAGACGTTGGAACGATGGTTATCGGCCTAGTAAGGGCAACCAGCAGCGTGAAGCTTCGGTCAAGGCGAGCAGGAGGTCCCGTCTCTGTCTCTGCCTCAGCGGAGATATTATCCAATGACAATGATAGTGTCGAAGAGCCCGGGTCGGGAATCAACACGATTTGGGTCCGGCTGGAGGGTTCTTAAGGTGAGTAGTGCGGCTCGGAGCAGCGGCATCAGGCGGGCAGTGCTGTATTTGGCTACTGCGTCGCTGTCTTCGTTGTATACGGGCTCCCCTTTACTCGCCATGGAACCTCCTAGAGATGTGGGCCTCCAGGTTAAACTTGACGCGCATGAGCAAGTCGTTCCACGACGCATTTTTGCGGGCAGCCTTGATTTGTCTGACAGAATGGGGATTGTGGAGTTTCATTTCGTCGAAAGACGACTCGATGGATCGTGGTCGAGAGGGCGCACGCCATGGGTCAGGGTGCAGCGGGTCGACCCGGAAAGTCTGGAGCCGGTTCGACCGGACGCGTTTGAGGCCCAGGCCGTGATGCTTTTCGGGGCGGGGGATGGCGAAGTGGAATCGCGTCAACCCCACATCTACGGAAACTGGGTGCAGCTCCACGGACGCAGCCATGACGGAGGGATGCCGTTCTATGCGGGGCGATCCTACCGCGTGACGCTACCAAAGAACCCCGAAGGTGTCATCGTCCGGATTCCGGAAGATGTTCGGCCAGGAGAGCTTCTTCGTGCCTACGTGGATATCGGGCAACAGGTTCCTTCGGAGGAGCCTGCGCCTCCTCAGAAGGTACCACGGGCGGATATCTTCCCACTGGAAATCACCATCACACGAGAGTTCCTTGAGCACCTAAGAAGCTTTCTCGTGGACCCGCAGGGAAAGCGACGCCCGTCTCGAGAAATCCTCGCGTTCTATGGAGTCGCTGGCGCTCACGAGGTAGTTGAGCTCGAAATGGATGGTGATGGCACCTTCCAGGGCAGGGCATCTCGGATGGGTGGCGAATTGGTGATTGTAGTTGTTGACGATGGCTACTTCTTCCCTGTTCTCTATCGGCGAAGCCTTGGGGCTCCCGTTGCCCGTATTCCTGCGGCCGGCGATGCCTTGTTCCAAGGCCGCGAGAAATCGGTCTTTGTGTTTCGGCCGGGTCGGCCCTCGCCGAACGCGTCGGGCCAGCCCATGCTGACCCTATTCGCCGATAGATCCGGAGAGGCTCCTCTCTACGGTGGGCTCCTTATAAAGAGCCGGGATCAGTCCGGCCCGGGAGAAGAGCCGGCGTTCCCGATGCTATGCCGCCCGGGCCGGTACTGGGCCAGGATTTCTGGATACTACGGCACAAGCGACGTGTGGGAAGGAGAGGTCCTTCTACAGGCAAGGCCGGGCGCTCAATCCGAAAATGTTCGCATCGGCCCCTAGGCATGGTGATCGGGCTGCATCTCCGGCTATGGCTCCTGTTGACGGGAGCCATAGCATTTCCGCTTGGTTCGTTGGGTCCCAGCATCGCTGTGGAATGGCCATTACGTGCAGGCGTGGCGAAAAGAGGGTGGAGCCGAGTTCTGACGAACAGCCAGACGGTGTCGGGTGATAGGCATCCGGAGCTTGCCTTGCTGTCGGAGGCGATGCATTCGTACAAATATCGACCGCATGAGGTGGCGGTGGCAACGAGCGGGCAACGCCGCTCGAGAGCGACTTCTCAACTCCAGGCACAAGTCGCGTGGGTTCTGGGACCTGAGGCCCCGGCTTTGGTGGAATCGGCCCGGCCGCTGAGCAGTCTTCCCTCTTGCATTATAAAGCCTGCCCGAGAGGCGGCTTGGTTGTTTCGTATCAGGAGCGACTACGAAGAGGTTGTGGAGTCGGCCTCCTGGTCCGTCTTCTCCCGGGTGTCTCGGTGATCCGCGTTGCTCCTGGGCTGGTTGGTAGGGTGGTGCCCAGAAGGGCGCTGGATATGAAAGTGGGAGGGCCCCGGAGGTGGAACAGAGCGGTCGAGCTTGCCGATTTGCCCGTCATAGTCGTCCAGCACCTCGCCTGGATTGTCTTCGGCGACCCGGCCGCTCTCGGCCCCGCTACCGATGCGTTTTCTAGGTAATCAGTTCTTTGGGGCTGCTTACATATGAGGGGATCTTGCGGGGTAATATGTCTTGTTGGGGCTGGAGTATCCACTCTCATAATGGGAGTCGGGGTATGTGCAGCCCGGCGGCGGGTTCAATGTCCGCGCTCAGTGCATTTTGTGGGAATGGGGTCCATCGTCTGCTCGCTTCTGGCTTTGGGGTTGGCGGGCGCCGGGCGTGCGGATAGTGGAGGTGCTATCGGCGTTCTCCTGGCCACAGGAGCAATGTCGATGTATGTAGCTTCACGAGTTGTGTGGTTGGTCTTGCTACGCAGAAGAACTTTTCTACGCGATTGTCAACCGTTCAAGCAAGGCCATGCTCAAGGGGTCTCCGGAGGAGGGTGTGCTCCATGTAGTTGGAAGGCCTTCAGCAGGATCATTAAGGGCGTCCTCTCGCCTACTCATGCCGCGTACTTGGTATGGAGTGTGGTCATTTTCTCCTCACTGGTCTGGCAAGCCTGGCTCGCGCTCCCCTTCGAGTGGTCGGCCATGCCGGCGGTGCAGGTGTGGGGGTTCAAGGCCCGGCTGATCTACGAGACGCAGTCGGTGCCCCTGGCCATGTTCCAGGATCCGGCGTACGCCTTCTCGCACCCCTCCTACCCGCTGGGGTATCCCGGCCTACTGGTTTGGGCTTCGGCGTGGATGGGGCGGTTCGACCGGCGACTTCTGATGCTGGTTCCTTGGTCGTTCACGGCCATGACCCTGCTGTTCCTGGTCCGACGCATCACCCGCGCGGGCGGCGCGGCCGCGTGGGTGCTGCCGGTCCCGCTGCTCTGCCTGTTCATGACCCGCCAGCAGAGCCTGTGGGCCGAGTTCGGCTACGCGGAGCCGGTGCTGATGTTCTACCTGGTGGTGGGGGTGGCGACCCTGTGGGATGGCATCCGGAGCGGCCAGCGGTCGGGCGTCATCCTGGGCTGGGTGCTGCTGGGGGCCATGGGCTGGTACAAGAACGAGGCCGTGGTCCTCTACGCGGCCGTGGTGGCGGGGGTGGCGGTCGGATGGCCGGGACGTTGGAGGTTCCTCGCCTGGTCGGCGACCGGCCTGCCGCTGCTCTTGGCCTGGCGGGTGGTGGCCGGGGTCCTGGGCGCGGAGACCCCGGACTTCGAATGGGTGTGGAAGGGCGCCGACTCGTGGAGCTGGATCGGCCAGGCCTTCCGCGCCGCCTGGTCGGACTACATCCTCGACGGCGGCCAGTCCGCCTGGCTCTGGCCCCTGGTCGGAATCTCGGCCCTCATCTACCCCGTCCGCTTCGTCCGCACCCCGGAGCTCCGGTTCCTGGTGGCCATGCTGGCCGTCTGCCTCACGGGGTACTGCTTCGTCTATGGCTTCAGCACCCTCATGGAGCGCGAGGCCCACTTCCACCTCGCCGCCATCCCCCGCCTCCTCGCCGTCCCCTCCACCCTCATCCCCCTCGCCCTCCTGCCCCTGCTGGCGAACCCGGCCGCAGCCAGACGAACCACCGTGGTCGCGGAAGGTACGGAGGCTCGAAGCGGAGGGGCGGCGGAGAACGCGCCCGGGCGATAGACGCCCCCCGTAGTCCGCTTTCTGCGAAAGCGGACCGCGCATGGAACGAGCCTGCGCAAGCGGAAGAAAAGCCATGGCCCTGCCTTCCTCCCGTCAGGTGCTACACACGCGCCCCGACAGCACTGCTCTGGCACACCAAGGCGTGCCATGGCCCACACACCACTGATTGACAACAGGATGACGCCGAAATGGCACGGCGCATCCAGCCCGTGCCCGCGCGAGGCAAGACCCCGCAACGGCCATGGCTGGCGAGGGCTCCGGTCATGGACA
>PXDE01000154.1 GCA_003566475.1 PVC group bacterium
CGGCACCTGCTCGACCGCGACCTCCGCGAGGAGACGGTGCGGGTCGGCGCCCTGTGGCGGTTCACCCTGGCCACCGCCCAGCGGAAGATCCCCGCCGCCCTGCTCCGGGCCCATGTCCAGCGCGAGATCCAGGTGCACCTCGCCGCCTCGCCCCATGGCCGGGTCTCACGCTCCCAGCGGCAGGAGATCAGGCAGATGGTGACCGAACGCCTGCTCCCCACCATGCCCTATCAGCTCTCCGGCATCGACCTCGTCCACATCCCGGAGACGCCCTGGCTCTTCAGCACCGCCACCTCGGCCGCCCAGAACGACGTGCTGGTGGCCCAGTGGTCGGCCACCTTCGGGGTCGCCCCCGACCCCATGATCCCCGAATCCCTGGCCGCCCTCCGCCGCCCCGGAATCTCCGCCTCCTGGCGACCGGTGTCGTTCGCCCCCGAGGTGGCCGACGACGCCTGCGAGGTCCAGCCCGGCCACGAGTTCCTCACCTGGCTCTGGCACGCCGCCGAGACCGGCCCCGGCGTGTTCGACCTTCCCGGCGTCGGGGAGATCGGCGTCCTTGTCGAGGGTCCGCTCACCTTCGCCCGCGAGGGGTCCGGCGCCCACGAGACCGTGCTCCGGCGGGGCGAGCCCACCCAGAGCCTCGAGGCCAAGGCCGCCCTGCTCGCCGGCAAGAAGCTGAAATCCGCCCGGCTCACCTTCGCCCGGGGCGACGAGCAGTGGGCCGCCCAGTTCAACGCCGCCGAGTTCACGGCCGGCGCCCTGCGTCTGCCCAACCCCGAGTCCTCCGACCCCGTGGGCCGTCTGGAGGACCGGGCGACCCTTCTGGACACCTGGCGCGAGATTCTCACCGCGCTGGTTGACCGCTTCCTGGACCTGCGCGACAGTGCGTCGGACTGGAGCGCCACCCGCCGCGCCATGCAGGACTGGGTGCGGAGCCGCTCCGAGCGCAAATGAGCTGGAGGGTCGAGATGATGCGATTGCCGATGGTCAGGTCGGGCGCCCTGGTGGCCGCCCTGTTCGGATGCGCCTCGGTCGCCCGGGCGGTCGGCGTGGGCGACCCCGCCCCCGATTTCAAGGCCGAGGCCGCCGGCGCCGGCGAAATCCGGCTTTCCCAGTACCGGGGCCAGTGGGTCGTCCTCTATTTCTATCCCAAGGCCGACACCCCCGGCTGCACCCGGCAGTCCTGCTCGCTTCGGGACGGAATCGGGGCGGTCACCGATCAGGACGCGGTGGTCCTGGGGGTGAGCCTCGACAACCTGGAGGCCCAGACCGCCTTCCGGGAGAGGCACAACCTGCCCTTCCCGCTCGTCGCCGACGATAGCCGGGAGATCACCCGGGCCTACGACAACCTGGCCATCGGAGGCCTGGTGGCCCGGCGACGGACCTTCATCATCGACCCCCAGGGCCGGATCGCCCATGTCTTCGACCGGGTGGACGTCAACAACCACGCCGCCGAAGTCGCCCAGGTGCTCCAGCGCCTGCGCCGGGCGGCCCGCTGACCCCTTCCGCAGCGCCCTCCCGGGCCGTAGCTCCCACGTCCAAGCGGGCGTCTGCGCAGGCTCGGGGCCATATGACCCCGGAAGACGCCCAGTCGGAACTGGGCGCTACGCCTGTAGCTCCCACGCCCACGTGGGAGTTCCCGGACGCTCCCGGACCTGTGCCCCCAGAAACGCCCAATCGGAATTGGGCGCTACGTCTCTGCGGCTCCCCCAAAATCCCGCATCCCGTATCCATCCACCCATCCAACCATCCAACCATCCACCCATCCACCCATCCACCCATCCATCCATCCATCCATCCACCCATCCACCCATCCATCCATCCCCGCCTACGACCCAGGCGGCACCACGAGGCCGGGGGCGACAGGGACGGGCTCGCCGGGACGGTCTCCGGCTTCGGCATCGGGGGGGGCGATCCGCACGATGTCCGCCGGGAGCACCCCGCGGACGCTCACGTTGAGCACGTACTCCCCGCCTTCGGGATGCACCGGGATCTCCGGCAGGTAGCCGAGCCGCACCAGTTCGGCCAGGTTGTCCGGATTCCGCCCCAGATCCTGCTGGAAATGCCGGAGGGCCTCGCCCAGACGGATGAGCTGGTAGGCGGCTTCGGCCCGGGCGGCGCCCTGCTCCAGGAATGCGGCCGCCTGCTCCGGCGCGATCCCATCCTCGGTCAGCCGGGCCCGCGGGGCCCGGCTGCAGCCCGCCGCCGCCAGGGCCAGCGCCCCGAGCGCCGGCGCCGCCCAGGCCCCCCTCAGCCCCATGACGCCCGGGCCAGACGGTCGAGACAGCGTTCCTTGATCTTCCATAGCACGGACATGGTGAGGGTGAGGGGCATCAGCACGAGGGTCAGCAGTACCAGACCCCAGCCGCGGGCGGCAATCCAGTTCTCCCACACCCCCGCATCGACCTGCCCCCGGGCGGCCCCCCATTGCCCGAATCCGAACCCGGCCACCGCGGCCAGACCGAAGCCGGCCATCAGACCGGCGGCGAGGCGGGCCTCCAGGTGCAGGCCCAGATCCCCGGCCCGTTTCGCGGCCATGGCCACGAGTCCGTCGCCCTGGTGCAGCAGCAGGACCAGCGCGGCCCCGCAGACCAGCACGTTGGCAAGCAGGAACCGGTGGGTCGGATAGGTCTCCCACCAGGACAGGAACGGGGAGAGCAGGCCATGGACGAACGCCAGGGCCAGCGCGCGGGTCACCGTGGCCTGCCAGCGCCGGTCGTCGGGCAGGGCCCGTCCGAGGAGCAGAAGGCCGGCCATGAACAGGGCCAGTCCGCCCAAATGCACCGGCCAGCGGATCGACTCCAGCCAGAACGACGGGAACCAGGCGGGCCGGATCCCCGGCCGCAGGGTCAGGACGCGCGAGACCAGCAGCATCCCCACGGGCAGACTCCAGAACAGGCAGGTGAATCCCCGGGCCATCCGGACCGCGTCCTTCGGCTCGAAGTCCGGCCCGGTCTCCCGGACCTCCGTCACCTGTTCCCATTCCTGTTCCGGCATCCGTCCTCCCTCGACCCCACCCATCCTAGTCCCCCCGGCCCGTCTGAGCCAGCCTCTTGCGGCCAAAGGGGTCAGTCCTTGATTCCTGACATCCGGGCCGGCCCTTACTCTCCGGACGGGCCACGCGGACAGGGATGCCTGGGATCAGGGCCCGGATCCTCGCCACGGATGTCAGGAATCAAGGACTGACCCCTCTAGCGCTTTGGCGACCTCTTTGGCGGCGCGGGACGCTTCGCGGTTGGCAAACCGGCCCACCCGGCGTTTAGTAGGGGCCGCCGCTCTCCGGATCGACCCGGACCGGCCGACCAGGAGACGCTTTCATGGGCAGCAGTTTCGGAAGATTGTTCCGCGTAAGCACCTTCGGCGAGTCGCATGGCCGGGGGGTGGGCGCCATCGTCGATGGCGTGCCCCCGGGCCTGCCCCTGTCCGAGGCCGACCTCCAGCCCCAGCTCGACCGGCGCCGCCCCGGCCAGAGCCGGCTCACCACCGACCGGGCCGAGTCCGACACCGTGACCATCCTGTCCGGCGTGGAGCTGGGGGTGACCCTGGGCACCCCCATCGGACTGTTCGTGCCCAACCGGGACATGCGGCCCGGCGACTACCAGGAGATGTCCAACATCCCCCGCCCCTCCCATGCGGACTTCAGCTACCAGATGAAATACGGCGTGCGGGCCTCCAGCGGAGGCGGGCGGTCCAGCGCCCGCGAGACCATCGGCCGCGTGGCCGCCGGGGCCATCGCCGAGCACTGGCTGCGCCGGGCCTACGGGGTCGAGACCGTGGCCTGGGTGAGCTCGGTGGGGCCGGTCGACGCCGCCCTGCCCGACCCCGAAACCCTGACCCGCGACCAGGTCGACGCCACCGCCCTTCGCTGTCCCGACGAGGCGGCCCGCGAGGCCATGGTCCGGGAGATCCAGGCCGCCCGGGACGATCAGGACTCGGTGGGCGGCGTGGTGTCCTGCGTCTGCCGCGGGCTTCCCGCCGGCTGGGGCGAGCCCGTGTTCGAGAAGCTGGAGGCGCTCCTGGCCCAGGCCATGCTCTCGATCCCCGCCACCAAGGGGTTCGAGATCGGGTCCGGGTTCGCGGGGGCCCGCCTCCGGGGCTCGGTCCACAACGATCCGTTCGTGCGCAAGGGCGGACGCCTGGGCACCGCCAGCAATCGCAGCGGCGGCGTCCAGGGCGGCATCTCCAATGGCGAGCCTCTGCTGTTCCGGGTGGCCTTCAAACCCCCCGCCACCATCGGCAAGGCCCAGGCCACCGCCGATTTCGAGGGCCAGGAGACCGTGCTCGAGGCCAAGGGCCGCCACGACCCCTGCGTGGTGCCCCGCGCCGTGCCCATCGTGGAGGCCATGGCCGCCCTCGTGCTCGCCGACCTCGCCCTGCGCCAGGCCGCCCGCGATCACTCCCGCACGAAGTAGATGTTGCGCACCGGCTCGCCGTCCCGGTCCACCTCGAAGACCAGGGTGTCGAGGCCGGTGGTGAGAAATTCGCGGATCATGTACTCGGCCCGCCGCCCGGTGATCATGCGCATCGAGTTCACGCTCCGCACCACGTCGCCGGGCCGGATGCCCGCCGCCTCGAAGAACGCCCGCTCCGCCTCGCCGGTGTAGCGGAATCCGACGATCTCCCCCTCCTCCCGTTCGGGCTGCATGGTCAGAACCATGCCGGCCAGCCGCTCCGGGTGATCGAGCAGGTCCTGGTAGTACGACATCACCGCCGACCGGTCGAAGACCCAGCGGTCTGGGGCCACCCGCCGCCCCCAGGCCGACCGCTCCAGGGCGGGCAGGTCTTCGGCGGTCGCGGCGGGCCCGGGCCGGTCCGGCGCGCCCGGATCCCCGATGCCCTGCACCATCAGCCGCTCCTCCCGCCCCTCCCACACCACGTCCACCCAGTCCTGCCCCACCGCCCGCACCAGAAGATCCCCGAACTGGTCGCCCTCCCGGACCAAGGCCTGCCGCCGGGTCTCCAGGTCGTCAAGCACGGCCTGACGAAGGGCCGGGGTCTCCGCCCCTTCTGTGGCGTACAGCCGGAAGGTGCCGGCCAGCCGGTAGCGGGATGCCACCGGGGACGGGGCCGGACCGGGCGCCGGCGCGAACACCGCCCACGACGCCGCGTCCGGCCGGACCGGGGCCAGACCGGGCCGCGCCTCGGCGGGAGACGGCCGGACCGGCGCCTCGGCGGCCCGGCGCGACCTCGCCCACGGCACCCCCGCCCAGGCCAGCAGGGCCAGGCCGGCCAGCCAGGGCAGCGGTGCGAAGGTTCGTGCGGTCAGGTTCATGCGGCTCCCCATCAAGGACGGCGGCTGGGGCGGTAAGCCGGATTCTGTTCTCGCCGCCTGCGCGGCGGCCGGTCATGTCTCTGATGCGGCCTACCCGGAGCCGCTCCGCCGAGGCGGACGAAGTCGGGCGGCTTCATGGCGGCTCCCTATTTGGCCTTGCTCCGGATGGGGTTTGCCCTGCGGCGGGGCTCTCGCCCGCGCCCGGTGGGCTCTTACCCCACCATTTCACCCTTACCGGCCCCGGCCCGAGGGCCGCGCCCGGCGGTATCTTTTCTGTGGCACTTTCCATCCGCTCCGGTCTGGCAGAGCGGTCCCCGCGTTGCCACGGGGCATCCCGCCCGATGGAGTCCGGACTTTCCTCCCCGGCGCGAACGCCGGAGCGACCGGGCCCCAGCCTGCCGTCCAGCCCCAACCTACCCCGGAACCTCAGTCCCGGCAATAGAGCATGCTGCCGCAAAAGGTGCACACGGTCA
This sequence comes from PVC group bacterium, assembly GCA_003566475.1. Taxonomy (GTDB): domain Bacteria; phylum Verrucomicrobiota; class Kiritimatiellia; order SS1-B-03-39; family PXDE01; genus PXDE01. The sequence continues at coordinate 5,746 of PXDE01000154.1, forward strand.
CCGTCTCGGGATTGCGCGAGTCGTGGACGAGTTGGGGCGGAAGCTTCATGTGGCACGCCCCGCAGGTGCCCCGGCTCCGCTCGACCAGGGCGATGGTGTGATCGCCCCGGCGGGCCCGCAGGCGCTCGTAGCGGCTCAGCCAGGTCGGCTCGACCTCCCCGACCAGCGCCTCGCGCTCCGACGCCAGGCGGGTCTTCTCCTCCTCGAGATGGGCCACCCGGGCCTCCAGCGCGTCCTCGTCGACCTTCAGCGCGCTCTCCTCCTCCCGGAGCTTGGCCTGCTTCTCCTGAAGCTGCCCCCGCACCCGCTCCACCTTCTCCAGCAGCTCGATCTGTTTGTCGTCGACCCGGCGAACCTCCCGCTCCTGGGCCCGGATCTCGTCCTCCAGCGCCCGGTACTCCTGGTTGGTCTTCACCTGGTTCTGCTGCAGGCGGTACTTCCCGATCTTCTCCCGCGCCGACGCCGCCTCCAGCTCCAGCTCCTTGGCCTCGGCCTGCACCCGCTGGATCTCGCTGCGCGCCGCCTCCACCTCGGCCAGACTGGCGTTGAGCAGGTCGCGCACCTGTTCGCGGCGCTTCGGGATGTCACGGATCTCCCGGGTCACCCGGGCCAGACGGCGGTCCTTTTCCTGGAGCCGGAGCAGGGATTCGATGGGTGCGGTCAGCGTCCACCTCACTTTGGCATGGTTCGACACGAAACGCCTCTTATAGTGGGGGATCGCCTTCGGCGTCAACCCAAGGAACCCTCCCCATGCCCGTATCCGACTCGCCCCCGCCTCTGCTCGAAGCCCTCCGCGCCGCCGGCCGGGTCTGCCGCGCCGTGCAGCGGGCCCGCACCGAGGCCTCCCGGCTCAAGGACGACCGCTCCCCGGTCACCGTGGCCGACTTCGCCGCCCAGGCCCTGATCTTCCGCGCCCTCGAGCGGGCCGGCCACCCGCCGCCCTACGTGGGCGAGGAGGAGGCCGACCTGCTGACCGCGCACCCCGAGCTGGCCTGGACGGTGGCCGAAGCCGCCGCCGATGCGGTTCCGGGGATCACCCCCGACGAGATCCGCCGCCTCGTCGCCCTGGGGACAGGCCCCGGCGGCCGGACCGGTGCCTTCTGGGCCCTCGACCCCCTCGACGGAACCAAAGGCTTCCTCCGGGGCGGCCAATACGCCATCGCCCTGGCCCGGATCGAGGACGGCGAGGTGGTGGAGGGCTACCTGGCCTGCCCGTCGCTTCCCTACCCGGACGCGGAGAGCCCGACGCCCGACGGCTGCCTCTTCCAC
>PXDE01000312.1 GCA_003566475.1 PVC group bacterium
GAAGGCCAGGCCGTCACTGAAATAGCGCACCCGGCAGAGCATGAGGGCGTCGTGGTCGAGCTTCTCTCCCCCCTCCAGCGAACGGATCACGGCCTCCAGGTCCAGCGTAGAGGTCTCAGGCGCAACGGATTGTTCCGCTTCGGCTCGCCACCGGCCGCACCACCGATAGTCCTCGGGGCGGCTTACGATGCCCGCCCGCACCGGGTTGTGCTCGATGTAGGCGCGGATGATCTCCGAGGCCCGCCCATTCTCCACCAGAACGCTCTTGAACCGATCCTCCCACAGCGTCCCCCGGCGGTCGTTCTCGCGGTTGTACCACTGGCTGAACCGCTGCTTGAGCGTCTTCATGAAGGCCGACACGTCGCCCATGCGGGCCCGGAGCGCGGCCAGGTCGGCCTCGGCCAGGCGCCCCAGCCCCTCGGCCCGCCACTGCCGCCACCGCTCCGTCCGCGCCTCGACCTCGGCCTCCGGATAGAGCGCCCGCATCCGCCGGACGACCTCCTCCTCGGGAACCTCCTGGTCCCCACCGGCTTCCACCAGGATGTGGAAGTGGTTGTCCATGATGGCATGGGTGTGCAGCCGAACCCCGCAGAAGTCCCCGCAGGCCCGCATCAGCTCCGTGAACCGGTCCTTCTCGGCCGGTCCCAGGCGCATCACCCGGTCCACGATGCGGCTCATCACATGGTAGCAGGTGCGGCCCTCTCCCTTCGCTCTCGGCGTTCGCATGGCGCTATCCTCCGGTGGTCGGCCCGGCGGAATGCCGGGCCTCTACCCCTATAAGAGGAAACTGGCGAGCTCCTTGCCGAAGAAAAATGACCTTTGCCCGAAAAAAGGGTCTGTCCCCAGGCCGTAGAGAAGGCCTGTCCCTACTGGGAACCGGCAAGGCGGCGGGAATAAGACCTGTCCCTTGTGCGGGCCAGACGGGTCCAGAAGACCTGTCCCCAAGGGGTGTCCAAGGGCTGGACGGTCTTGTCCAAGGCCTGGACGGCGGGGGTCAGGGGGGCGGGGCGGGGAGGGGGTAGCGGTACATGGCGTGGGCCATTTCGCGGACGGCCTCGGTGAGGCCGACGAAGACGGCCCGGGCCACGATGCTGTGGCCGATATTGAGGGCGTGCAGGCGGGGGATGGTGAGGATCCCCTCCACATTGCCGAGATGGATGCCGTGGCCGGCATTGACCTTGAGCCCCTGCTCGTAGGCGAACTGGGCGGCCCGGCGGAGACGGACCAACTCGGCCTCGGCGGCGGCGGCGGTGCGGTCGCAGTACCGCCCGGTGTGGAGTTCGACGGCAGGCGCCCCCAGATCCACCGCCGCCCGGACCTGCCCCTCGTCGGGCTCGATAAACAGGCTCACCTCGGCCCCGTTCTCCCGGAGGCTCCGCACCACCGGCGCGAGCGCCCGGAACTGGCCCCGAGCGTCGAGGCCGCCCTCGGTGGTGAGCTCCTCCCGTCGCTCGGGCACCAGACAGACCTCGGGCGGCCCGACCTCCAGGGCCAGGGCCACCACGTCCGGATGGATGGCCATTTCGAGGTTTAGGGGCAGGATCTGCTCCGTCCGCAAACGTCGGATGTCGTCATCCAGCATATGCCGCCGGTCCTCGCGGAGGTGGGCGGTGATCCCGGACGCCCCGCCCGCCGCCGCCAGATGGGCGGCCTCCACCGGGTCGGGATAGGAGGTGCCCCGCACCTGGCGCAGGGTGGCGACATGGTCGAGGTTGACTCCTAGCTTAAGGGGCATGGTCGTTCGGGGCCGGAGGTCAGAACACGTCGGCAGGCTGGGGGCGGGGGAGGGCGTCGGCCATGGATTCCTCGAAGACCAGGGCGCGGGCCCGGGGATGGCGCCGGGTGGCCTCGATGGCGGCCTCGGCGAAGCGGATCATGGTCCAGGGATTGTAGCCGTGGTCGGGGTAGCCGGCCACCCCTACCCGGATGCCCAGTCGGAGATTCTGGCCCTGGAACACGGCGTCGGCGGTCTTGGCCCGGGCCACCAGTCGCTCGGCGACCCCCCGGGCGGTGTCGAGATTGCCGGGGAGGCTGGCCACATACCGGAGGTCGTCGAGGTGAGCGACCAGGTCGTCCTGCCGCAGGGCCTTCTCCAGGAAGGTTCCAAGGGCGCGGCGGAGCACCGGAACCACCGAATCCCCGTAGACGGCGACGAACTCGGGCATGCCGTCCGGCTCGATCACCATCAGGGACACGGGGCGGAAGTTCGCCTTGTACCGGGCCATGTACTTGGTGAGCACGGGGGCGAGGTGCGAGGGACGAAGCAGGCCGGTGTGGGGGTCGACATGCGCGGGGCGGGCGTCGGGCCCGGGGGGGGCGGGTTCCGACGGGGCGTGCGGCGCGGACGCCGGGGTGATCGCATGTCCGGCGCCCGATCCGTCGGGAACCGCCCGGGCGGCCGCCTCGACCAGACGTTCGGACTCCGTCCCGTTCTCGGGATGGGAGGCCATCCCGACGACCACCGGGAAGGGCAGGGGGAGCGGGGGCTCTCCCGGGACGGGGGCCTCGGCCGGGGCGAGGAGGCGTCGGGCCACGGTGTCGGCATGCTCGCGCCCGCAGGCGAGGACAAGGCCGAGCCCGTCGCCGTGGCGGTGGACCGCGTCCTCCCTGCGGATGCGGGCCCGCAGGAGATCCCGCCACGCGGCCCAGGCTTCGCGGTCCGGGGCGGGGGCGCTTCCGGCAGACCGGACCACCATGACCAGAAAGGAGGGAGGGTCGCCCTGCAGGGTTCCCAGGCGGTGGGCGATGTCCAGTTCCAGCGCATGGGGCTGGTCCTCGCGGACATCGGCCGAGGTCCGCTGGTTCCGGACCAGCGACTGGAACCGGAAATAGCTGGCGGCGACGGTGAGGACCAGGAAGGCCGCCCCCGTGGTGAGCAGCACCTGAACCAGAACGGGGCCTAGCGTAAAGCCATCGAACGACACGGACGGTACCGGTGCGGTGCGGGTCTCAGGCGACCGCGGCCCCGGTGTCCGGGTCGAAGAACCGCGACTTCTTCATGTTGAACAGCATGGTCAGCTTCTCGTCCACGTTGGGCTGGACGTGGTTGTTGACCCGGGAGATGAAGGTGTGGCTGCCGGTGTTGAGGTAGAGGTAGACCTCGGCCCCCATGGGTTCGACCACATCGACCCGGGCCTCGACCTTCTGGGCGGGGTCGCCGCCGGAGGTGTAGAGGGAGTCGGTGATGTCCTCGGGCCGGATGCCCATGACCAGGGGCCGGCCCGCCCGCTCGCCGAGCCGGGAGGCCTGGCTGTCCTCGAGGCGGACGGTGAACTGGCCCTCGTTGAAGACCAGTCCGCCCTGGCGGGGCTCGAGGATCCCGTGGAAGAAGTTCATGGGGGGGCTGCCGATGAACCCGGCCACGAACTGGTTGGCCGGGTTCTCGTAGAGTTCGAGGGGGCTGGCCACCTGCTGAATGAGGCCGTCCTTCATGACCACGATGCGGTCGCCCATGGTCATGGCCTCGACCTGGTCATGGGTGACGTAGATCATGGTGGAGGCGAGCCGGGTGTGGAGGCGGCTGATCTCGGCCCGCATCTGGACGCGCATCTTGGCGTCGAGGTTGGAGAGGGGCTCGTCGAACAGGAAAGCCTTGGGCTTGCGGACGATGGCCCGACCCACGGCGACCCGCTGGCGCTGGCCGCCGGACAGCTCCTTGGGCCGGCGCTCCAGAAGCTCCTGGATGCTCAGGATGTCGGCGGCCTCGCGGACCCGCTGGTCGATCTCGGCCTTGGGGAACCCCCGCAGCTTGAGGCCGAAGGCCATGTTCTTGTAGACGGTCATGTGGGGATAGAGGGCGTAGTTCTGGAACACCATGGCGATGTCCCGGTCCTTGGGGGGCACGTCGTTGACCCGCCGCCCGTCGATATGGATGTCGCCGGAGGTGACCTCCTCGAGGCCGGCGATCATGCGCAGGGTGGTGGACTTGCCGCAGCCCGAGGGGCCGACCAGGACCACGAACTCCCGGTCCTGGATCTCCAGGTTCACGTTGTCCACCGCCACCACGTCCTTGCCGAAGACCTTGGTGATGTTGCTGAGGGTGACCTTCGCCATGATGTGCTATCTCCTTGAGGGCCTCCGGCCTATCCGGCCGCCAGCGCCCACGCCGTCCACACGTCGCTGGGCCGGTCCGCGCGGGTCGCCGCGACCGCGGTGTGCCCGCAGCCGCAGGCGGTCAACGCCTGCCGCGCCGAGTCCAGCGCCAAACCTTCACTATTGCACTCCTCGCTGAGGTGGGCGAGGAAAACCTGCCGGAGCTGGGGGCCGGCCACCTCCTCCAGCAGGGCGGCGGTCTCGCGGTTGGAGAGATGCCCCTGATGGCTTCGGATGCGCTGCTTGAGCGTCCAGGGCCGGGGGGCCTGGAGGAGGAGACCCTCGTCGTGGTTGGATTCCACCACAAGGGCATGGGCCCCGCGCAGGCGCTCCCGGGTGAGCTGGGTGGCCATGCCCAGGTCCAGGGCCACGCCCACCCGGGTCTCCTCCCAGGCCAGGGCGAACCCCACGGGGTCGAGGGCGTCGTGGGACACCGAGAAGGGCTCGACGGTCACCTCCCCGATCCGGAACGGGAACCCGGTGGAGAACACGTGCCAGGGCGCGTCGGCGGCGGCGGGGCCCAGGCCGTCGATGGTGCCCGCATTGGCGTAGAGGGCCACCCCGAACCGCCGGTTCAGGGCGAGCGCGCTCCGGGCGTGGTCGGCGTGCTCGTGGGTGAGGCAGACGGCGGTGAGGTCGCCCAGCCCGACCCCCAAAGGCGCGAGCCGGAGCTGGAGCTGCCGGGGGCTGAATCCCGCGTCGATCAGCAGATGGCAGGGGCCCGCCCCGACGTACACCGCGTTGCCGCGGCTTCCGCTGCCCAGCACGCAGATCCTCATCGGGCTCCTTCCGGCGTTGTCATGCCCGCAGCATGGCACGCCCTCCCGGCGGCGGCAAGCCGGGGCCCGTTCCAGAAAGGCCCTTCCCAGACCTCCGCCCCCCGGGTACTCTGGCCTGCGCAGGTATCCTAGCCGTGGAGCGTGGTTGGTGGCCGGTCCGTCCCTTTCCCAGCAGCAGAATCAGAGCATGCAGACCCTGCTGGCGCCTCATATGCGCCAGTCGCTGGAGGTGCTGCAGGTGCCGCTGCTCGAGCTGGAGACCCTGATCCAGGCCGAGCTGGAGCAGAACCCGACCCTGGAGGAGACCCCGGCCGAATCGGAGCAGGTCGAGGTCGAGCCCGGCCTGTCCAGCGCCGACGACCTCGATCCGGGCGATGCCGATTTCAACGAGGAGTTCGAGATCCTGACCCGGATCGACGACGACTGGATGGACCTGTTCCGCCAGAACCGGGTGCTTCGCAAGCCCACGCCCGAGGAGGAGGAGCGGCGGCAGTATTTCATGAACTCCCTGGCCCAGCCGGAGTCGCTCCAGGAGCATCTCCTGAACCAGCTCGCCCTCCTGGGGCTGGACGACGAGGAGCGGAACACCGGGGAGGTCATCATCGGAAGTCTGGACGACGATGGCTACCTGACCATGGAGCTGGACGACATCGCGGAGTCCACCGGGGTGGACGGGGAGGCGGTGCGGCGGGCCCTGGAGCGGGTTCAGGCCTTCGATCCGCCGGGCGTGGCCGCCCGGAGCCTGGAGGAGTGTCTGCTGCTCCAGCTCGACCGGATGAACCAGGGCGACACCATGCTCCGCCGCCTGGTCCGGGACCACCTGCCCGATCTCGCGCGGCACCGCTACGCGGAGGCGGCGCGGGCCCTGCGCACCCGGCCCGAGGAGGTGGTGGCCCGGGTCAGGCTCATCGCCGCCCTCGACCCCCGTCCCGGGCGGCCCTTCACCTCCGAGGCCCCGGCCTATGTGCTGCCCGAGGTGTTCGTGCAGAAGGTCGACGGCGAGTGGAGGGTCACCACCAACAACGAGCGCCTGCCGCACCTTCGGATCAGCCGCCACTACCGCACGCTGCTGGCGGCCCCCGACACCACGTCCGAGGTCCGCCAGTACATCCGGGAGAAGATCCGGGCCGGGTCGATGCTCATCCGCAGTCTGGGCGCGCGCCAGGACACCCTGCGGCGAATCGGGGAGGCCATCGTGGCTCGCCAGTCGGAGTTTCTGGAACGGGGGATCACCGCGCTGCGCCCGCTGACCATGAGCCAGGTGGCCCAGGAGGTCGGCGTGCATGAGACCACCGTGAGCCGGGCGGTGAACGGGAAATATATGCAGACCCCCCGGGGCACGTTCGAGATGCGGTATTTCTTCACCTCCGGGGTCCGGACCGAGGGGGGCGAGGACATTTCCAACCGGACCATCATGGACCATCTGGGCCGCCTGGTCGCCCAGGAGGATCCCGCCCGTCCCCTCTCCGACCAGGCGCTGGCCGACGCCCTCAAGGCCCAGGGCATCCAGGTGGCCCGGCGGACGGTGGCGAAGTACCGGGAGTCGCTCAAGATCCTGCCCTCGTCGATGCGGCGGCGGCGATGACCCGAGGCGGGGGAGCCGAGCCGAGCCGGGCCGGGCCGCTGTTCTGCATCGCGGCGGGGATCGCCTGCCTGGGGGCGCCCCTGCTGGGGGTGGCCGGCACGGTGTGGGGCATGATCCGCGCCTTCCAGACCCTGGGCGCGGACGGCGACGCGCGGGCGCCGGACGACCTGGCGAACGCCATCAGCCTGTCCCTGTATTCCACCGTGGCCGGGGCGGCCGTGTTCGTGCTCGGGGTCGCGCTGACCACCATCGGATTCACCTGGCTGTCCCGACGGAACCGGCGGGCGATCTGAGGCGCCAATGCACGCTGTTCCCCACAAACCACGGCTCGCCAGCAGGATGACCCAGAGGTGGCACAGCGCTTCCAGCCCGTGCCCGAGCGAGGCACGGTCCCGGAACGACCATGGCCGGAGGAAGCGCTTCTCATGGCCGGGTCGGGATCCAATCTCGCTCGGCTCCGGGCAAGATGCCCGGGCCACGGGGGCCGGAGGCTCGCGCCGCGTGCGAGGGAAAGCCATGATCCGCTCCTGGCTGGCGCCCGGCTCGTTCCAGGAACCC
>PXDE01000514.1 GCA_003566475.1 PVC group bacterium
AGGAAGGCGGTGACGGAGGCGACCGGACAGAACGCGCCGGCCTCCAGGTCGAAATCGCGGAACAGTCCGGAGGATTCGTCCCAGAGCCGCTCCCGGATGAGCCGGTTCAGCCGGTCGCGGCGCTCGGCGTGCCCTGCGGCCCGTCCGGGGTCGCTCAGTCGGGCCAACAGGTCGTACTCGAGGGCCAGGAAGCTGGCGAAGTCCACCGCCTCCATGGGGTGGGCGGCGTCGAACCGGCTGGAGTTGTCGAGCCCGCTTTCGCCGGAGCGGCAATTGGGGTTGCCCTCGATCTTCCACACCGGCAGTCCGTTCCCTCCGTCCCGCCGGGTAAGATCCCAGTCCAGATAAGCCTCGATCCGGGGCAGGAGGGCGTCGCGCCATTCCGGGTCCGCGCCGGTCTGCTCGCAGGCCCACACGGCCAGCGCCAGGGTGGGCGGCTGGGTGTATTCGGGGTGGCAGGTTCCATCCGGGTCCATGCGGATGGGCACCCGGCCGTCCGGCCGCTGACCGTCGAACACGGCGGAGAGCAGGTCGCGGGCCAGGGGCAGGTCCACATGCCGGGCCCCGATGGCGTGGAACGCGCTGTCCCAGAGCCAGCACCCCCGATGGGGCCAGCGGTCCGGGGTGGACCACCGGTGCCGGAAGACACCTTCGGGACTGTAGACCTGGGTCTTGAGCTGGCTGAGGGCTTTGACGGCCGTCGGCCGGCGGGATATCCCGAGGCGATCCGCCTTCCGCTCCACCCAGGCCCGTCGGGCCCGGATCGCGTCATCGAGGTCGGCGTCGATCCGTTCCGGCCGGGCCTCCGACGCGCTGGCCACCAGGGTGCGGGCGTCCTGCCGGACCACGGCCACCGCCGGGTCGGTCGACGCCGCCTCGACCGGACCTTCGATCAGGAAATGGAACGCGTCGAGGAACGCCGCCCGGACGCGAGACCCGTCGGCAAGCTGAAGGTCCAGAACATCGCCGCCCATCTGGCCGGACACCGGCGGTTCGGGGTGGATGGCCAGACGGGCGAGGCCGGGAAGTTTCACCTCCAGCGCCGTGCCGGGGCCAAGGGTGCGCAGGCAGAGTCCGGATTCGTAGGAGGTGGGGCCGTCGAGGCCCGAGAAGGCCAGCAACTGCCCGTGGCCCCAGCGGGTGGAGGATTCGGTAGTCATGGGCGGCATGGTTGGGCCATGGGTGCGGGCGGGTCAAGGATGGCCTGGCGGCGAAGCCAACGGATTTTCGTGTTCTCACCGGGCCTCCGGTCGTGATAGGAGAGTTGGCGCGGGAATGCCATGACCCAGACCGACGATCCACAACCTCCGCAATCGCTCGCCCGGCTGCTGGCGCTCCCGGCCGCGTTCGTCATTCTGGTGAGCTCGCTGTGGACGATCCTGTTTCTGCTGGTGCTGGAGCGTACCACCGTCGGGCTGATCCTTTCGGCCTGGGTGGCCGGCGCCGCGTTCGCGGTGGTGCTGCTCCTGCTCTATGCCTGCATGAGGCTCCTCACCCGGATCGCCATCCGTCTGGAGAGCATTGCGGATGCGCTGGACCGGCCCTCCCCCTCGGAGAAGCCGTCTTCTCGTTGATCCGACGTTGGCATCCGGCGGCTGGCAATGCTCGGAGACACGCTGAAGAATGCCGCTCTCCCTCGCAGACTCGGTCGAGCGGCCGCTACAGGGCGCTGGGTACTACCGTGGTGTCTCATTGCCCCCATCCGAGCCGCGAGAATCGATAGCGATAGCGAGACGCGACGGACTGGCCCCAGTTCTCACTTCGTAGATCGTCAATCGTCAATCTTCGGTTTCCCCGCATCCCGCATCGCGGATCCCGGATCCCGAATCGCACCAGCCGTCTCACCCCCCATCCGGCTGGCCCAGCATGCCAGCGGCCGCGACCGACCCCAGAACCCCAGATCACCCGCTCCGTCCCGTCCCGGATGGGCATTGCTTTTCGATGACCTCGCCGTAGGCTAGGGACCTATGCGCATCCTGATTCCTTCCCTGTACATCGCCGTCCTTCTGGCCCTTCCCCTGTCCGGCTGCGCGTCGCGCTCGGTGGTGGAGTCGGAGCAGGAACGGGTGCGGGACGCGGCGCGGCGGCACGTGGAGGCCTATCGGACCCAGGACTGGGCGCGGGTGCTGCGGCGCACCTGGCCGCCGCTGGTGGAGGAGATGGGGGGGCACCGGGAGGCCCTGGCCGCGATGGAGGCGGCGGCCAAGGAGGCGGACCGGGCCTATTCCATCGTGCAGTTCACGGTGCCGCCCATGTCCGAGTTCTACTTCGGGGACGACCGGATGTTCGCGGTGGTGCCGGTGGCCCTGCGCACCCTCCGGAACAACGTCCTGGTGGACGTGACCACCTTTCAGCTCGGCATCCTGCCCCGGGGCGAACGGACCTGGACCTTTGTGGACGGAGGCATGTTCCCGCCCGATCGGCTGGTCGAGATGTTTCCGGACCTGCCTCCGGGGGCGCGGCTGCCGAGGGTGCAGTCCCGGGTGCGGGGGCCCGCCACCGAGGAACTGCTCAAGCAGTACCGCGAGGCGGCCGAGGAGACCCGGCGTCCGCCGCGCGCCGGACGCCCGGCCCACCGGCGCTAAGCCGGAACCATGCAGCGGAACCGCGAATGAACGCGAATGAACGCTAATGGGGACGAGGTGGAACCACACCTTGGCCGCAGGCCCCGCGCACTCACGGAATGGTGAGTTCCCTCCGGCCCCCTACGCTACCCCGGAATTCGCGTCCATTGGCGTTCATTCGCGGTTCAGAATGGACTGGGGGCTGAATCGTTCCGGCTAAGGCGGCCGGGACCGCGACCGGGGGAGGTCAGCCCAGGTGGGGCTGAAGCTCCTTGAGCAGCGCGTCCTTGGGCTTGGCCCCCACCATGGTGTGCACCGCCTTCCCGTCCTTGAACAGGATGAGGTTGGGGATGGAGCGCACGTCGTACTGGAGGGCGAGATCGCGCTCCTGGTCCACATCCACCTTGCCGATCTTGAGCTTGCCGCCCAGGTCGTCGGCGATCTGGTCGAGCACGGGGGCGATGGCCTTGCAGGGGCCGCACCACACCGCCCAGAAGTCCACCAGCACCGGAACCGGGGAGTTCAGGACATCCTGATCGAAGTTGGCGGAGGTGATCTCTAGCACATGCTCGCTGGCCATGGGGGGGGTCTCCAGTTGACGGGGCGCCTGGCCCCGGGGTGCGGGTTGCCAAAGCGGCTACCTTACGACGCCCCGCCGGGAAGGCAAGGACGGCGGGCGCCGGATCCGGGACGCCTAGAACAGGCTGGGCACCGGAAGGTCCGGCAGGTAGCTCTGGTAGAGGAGCGCGTAGACCAGGACCAGACTGGCCACCATGGCCAGGAAGGCCATCACCGCGTATCCGGCCCCGGGGGCCTCGGCCCCGACCATGGCGGCGGCCGGAACGCCGGCCGGCGAGACGGTGGGGGCGGCGGTCCCGGAGGGTCGGGCCACGGAGATCTGCTGGCCTCGGGCGGCCGCGCTCTCCGGCCGCCGGATCCGGATGGTCTTGGGCCGGGTGACCGGACGCGCTCCGCCCCCGGTATCGGGGAGGTCGAGCTTGGAGGTGGCGCCCTTCTTGTCCTCCCCGGACGGGGCCGAAGGCATCTTCTTGAGCACCCGGGTGGGGGCGGCGGTCACCGGCGCCCGCTTGAGCTTCACGGTGCGGGGCCGGGTCGGGGTGGACTCGGTGTCCGGCGCGTCGATCCGCGCGGTTTCCGCCTTGGGGGCCTCGGTGCCGCCCTTCTTGGCGTCGTCGTCCAGATCCACGGCCATGGTGGCCCCCATCATGCCGGCGGCGATCCGGGAGGTGTCGCCGGGCTTGCCCAGCTCGTCGGTCTCGATCCGGGAGGTCTCGGACGGCTTGGTGTCGTCGTCGAGCGCCACCGCCATGGTGGCGGCCATGGCCGCCTCGAGGTCGTCGCCGAGGTCGGCGGTCTCCTCGCCGGCCATCTCCCCGGTCTCGATCCGGCCGGTGACGTCACCGGTATCCACGTCACCCGTCTCCACGCGCCCGGTCATCTCCCCGGTCTCCACACCGGCCGTCTCGATGCGGCCGGTGGCGTCGCCGGTCTCCACGCCCGCCGTCTCCTCCCCCCCCGCGACCGGCGTCGTCTTCTCTGGCGCGGCCTCGGCCTCCAGGCGCCCGGTCTCCTCCAGATTCACATCCATGGTCTCGGAGAGATTCTCGTCCTCCGGACCGATCCGGTCGGTGCGTTCAGGTTCTTGGTCGCTCTGCTTCTTTTCGTCCGCCATTGCCAGACTCCCGGTGATGAAGTACTCCATTACGTACCCGATGAACCCGTTCCGGTCAATGCGCCTTCCAAATCGTTTCCACAGCCGCCCTCTGGCCGGCCTGCTTCTCCTGCTGGCCACGGCCTGCTCGCCGCTCACCGAGCAGGAGCAGGCCTACTACGAGGAACGCCGCCGGGAGCGCGAGGAGGAGCGGGAACAGGCCCGCATCCTTACCGACAGCGGGACCGTGAACGAGGCGGTGGAACTGGTGAAGGAGGCCACCGACCCCGAGACCTTCGTGACCTGGGAGGAATGGCTGGCCACCCAGCTCGCCCAGGAGTCGGGGCGGGTGATGTTCGGACGATGGCGGGTGGTGTCCCGGGGCCGGGGCCGGGTCCAGGTCCGTTACGAGTACACCGTGATGGGCGAGGACTACGAGATGGCCCGCAAGGGCTGGGGCTGGGAGGCCAACCCCCCGCTCCGCCAGGTGGCCACTCCCCGGCCCCTGCTCGACGATGAGCTCGGCGTGCGCACCGGCGGCGAGGGCGGGACGGCCATCACCCGGCGGGCGCTCCTGGATGACTTCAGCCTCGAGTGACCCCACCGCCCGGCGGCGGCGCCGCCGGGCGGTGCGGGAGCGCCTCCTGCCCTGGTTCGCGACGCACGCCCGCCCCCTTCCGTGGCGCTCCCCTCCCCGCGACCCCTACCGGGTCTGGGTGTCCGAGGTCATGCTGCAGCAGACCCGGGTGGACACGGTGGTCGGGTACTACCGGCGGTTCCTCGAGGCGTTCCCCACCGTGGAGGCCCTGGCCGCCGCCCGGGAGGAGACGGTGCTCAAGCGCTGGGAGGGGCTGGGCTACTATCGCCGGGCCCGGATGATGCTGCGCACGGCCCGGGCCGTGGTGGCCGACCACGGCGGGCGGTTCCCGGACACCGCCGCCGGCCTGCTCGGTCTGCCCGGGATCGGCCCCTACACGGCGGCCGCGGTGGCCAGCCTGGCCTTTGGCGAGCCGGTGCCGGTGCTCGACGGCAATGTGCGGCGGGTGGCCGCCCGGCTGCTCGCGGAGACCGGCCGGGCCGACCGGCCGGAGACGCAGGCCCGGCTGCGGGAGGCGCTGCGGGAGCTGCTGCCGCGCGGCCGCGCCGGCGAGACCAACGAGGCGCTCATGGAGTTGGGGGCCACGCTGTGCCGCCCCCGCGCCCCGCGCTGCCCGGCCTGTCCGCTGCGCGGCGTCTGCCGGGCCTGGCGGGAGGGCGATCCCGAGCGGTTCCCCGTCCTGCCCCGGAAGGCGCCCGTCCCCCGCATCCGGGTGGGGGCGGCGGTCACCGTGGACGGCCGGGGCCGGGTGCTGGTGGCCCGCCGCCCGTCCGAGGCCATGCTGGGCGGCCTCTGGGAGTTTCCCGGGGGCAAGCTGGAGCCCGGCGAGACCATGGCCGAATGCGTGCGCCGGGAGCTGCTCGAGGAGCTGGGGGCGGAGGTGCGGGTGGGCGGCCGTCTGCTCACCGTGCGGCACACCTACTCGCACTTCCACATGGAGATGGATGTGCATGCGGCGCGGATCGAGCGCGGGCGGCCGCAGGCCCTCGGCTGCGCCGCCGTCCGCTGGCTCGCGCCCGCCCGGCTTCGGACCTTGCCCTTCTCCCGGGCCGATCTCAAAGTCATCGAATGGATCGAACGCGAGGGCCTGCCATGTCCGCCGGACTGACCGCCCCCTCCGCCCCGGAGGCCGGGCTGCATGTGGTGGGCACGCCCATCGGGAACCTGGGCGACATCACCCTCCGCGCCCTGGAGGTGCTGCGCGGGGTGGACGAGATCCTGGCCGAGGACACCCGGCACACCGGGATCCTGCTCCGGCACCACGGCATCGGCACCCGGATGCGGAGCTGCCACCAGTTCAACGAGGCGGCCATCCGCGACCGGGTGGTCGCCCGCATCCGCGACGGGGCCGCCCTCGCTCTGGTCACCGACGCGGGAACCCCCGGGCTCAGCGATCCCGGCAGCCGCGTGGTGACCGCCTGCCGCGCGGCCGGGCTCGGGGTGTGGACGGTGCCCGGGCCCTCGGCCCTGGCCGCCGCGGTGTCGGTGAGCGGATGGGATCTGCATGGCTTCGTGTTCCGCGGTTTCCTGCCCCACGGCCCGGGCCGCCGCCGCCGCCTGCTCGCCGAAGCTCTCGACGCCGGCCTGCCCGTGGTGCTCTACGAGTCGCCCCACCGCCTGCTCCGCCTGCTGGACGACATCCGCGCGCTGGCCCCCGGCGCCCTGGTGTTCGTAGGCCGCGAACTCACAAAAAAATTCGAGGAGTCGGGGACGGAGCCGGTGGAAACCTGGATCAAACGATTTGATGAAAGGAAACCGAGGGGAGAGTTTGTGGTCATGGTCCGCCCCGATGGCGGCGGAGCGCCCGAAGGTAAGGTTCGCACCGTTGACACTCCCCATCGCGGGGTCTAGCTTCATCATGTGCGGAGTCTGCGGACCTTCCTGGGGGGCAGGGCGGCGCTGCGGATAGGCACCCTTTTATGACCGAACCGGCAGCCATTACCGACAGTCTGCTTGTCGCGCGCACACCCGACACCGCGCTGGTCCGGGTGGAGGGACGGGGGACCTTCCGCCAGGGGGGGCCGCTCAAGCAGTTTCTCGCGGCCAGCCTTGGCGAAGGGTGCCGCGAGGTGGTGGTGGACTGCGGCCCATGCCAGGGCATGGACAGCACCTTCATGGGGGTCATCGCCGGCGCCGCCTGCCGGCTTCAGGCCACCCGGGACGGCAG
>PXDE01000513.1 GCA_003566475.1 PVC group bacterium
GACAACGTGCGCAACGCCTCCGGCAGCCAGAGCTACCACGAGAACCGCAGCAGCGTGGACAACTGGAGCGGGTTCGCCAAATTCACCAACTTCGCTGACCCCGACAGCGGAGACTACCGGAGCCCGCCCTCCCCGACCGCGAACAACCTGGGGGCGGAGCCCCTTTCCGTCCGGTTCCGGGGCGCCCTCCGCCCGCCGGGCCCGCCCAACTACTTCGCCAACCGGGCCGACGCCCAGGGCGCGAATGTCTACGACTTCCGGGCCATCGCCACGGCGGTGGATCCGGTGCGGGAGACCGCGACCGTCACGGTGGAGCGCCTGTACTCGGCCACCGGCATCTATTTCGAGACCTCCTCCGGCCGGACCCTGTGGGGACGGCCGTTGGACCAGGGGATCACGGGAGGGAGCAAGCCCTACACCCACCTGCACAACCAGGCGTCCCGGGGGCTGGTCTTCGGAACCTACCGGATGAACGACCGATGGGTGCGGAAGCTGGATAGCGAGGACGACCATACCGGCGGAAGCTACATCGACGAATGGGAGGTTCCCATGACCCGCTCCAGCTTCGCCATGAATCACGAGGCAGTGGGTGATTCTTTGGCCCTCTCCACCGAACAGACCTGGCTGCTCCGGGACTCCCGGCGCAACCTCACCCAGCAGGCCTACTGGCATGACAACCGGGGGCACGTGCTCTACACGGACGGATCCGTCGTCCTGGTTGACGCGCCATGATGTGGCCACCCTCCAGACGTCGGGGACTCCGCCGCAGGCCTCTGCGCTCCGGGGACCGGAGCCGGGGGTTCACGCTGGTCGAACTCCTGACCGTCCTTGTGATCGTCGGCCTGCTGGTGGCCTTCGTGCTGGCTGGCGTGCGGTGGGCCCAGGAATGGTCCATGATCAACCGGGCCCGGGGCGAGATGAACCTCATCATGACCAACCTGGCCGAGTTCAAGACCCAGACCGGGGAGTACAACCTGGGCTTCGCCTTTGGGGGCAGAGGAGGCCAGGACAGCGACACCCAGGCATTCTCGTTCCGCGAGGTGGCCCGATCGGATCCCTGGGGCCAGCACTATCAGATCACGGTGCGGGACACGCCGACCGGCGACCAGTGGGTGAGTATCCGGTCGGCTGGGCCGGACCGGCAGTTCAACACCCCTGACGATCTCGTGCTGGAGAGCAACTAGATGAAGCGGCGCGGATTCACCCTGGTGGAGATTCTGGCCGTGGTCGCGGTGATCGCGATTCTGGTCACCCTGCTCATGCCGGCCATCGCCAACCTGCTGGTCAAGACGGAGGAGGCGAGGGCCCGCAACGAGGCCAACGTCATCGCCAACGCCATCGCCGACTACTACGCCACGGTGGGACGGCTGCCCTACGACCCGAGTCTCGGGTGTAGCGAGACCTGGCTGACCTCGCCCTGGGATGATCGGAATGTCCACCAGCAGAGCCCGAAGTCGGAATCCCGGCTGAATGTCGAGCGGAACATGCTCCGGGCGACCTACCAGCTTCTGACCACCACCAGCAACCCGGCCCGCCGGGTGTTTCTCGAACTGCCTCTGGATCCGGATTCCGGGCTGGCGCTCGACCCCTGGGGGAATCCCTATATGGTGATGATGGACTGCGGGGGCAGCGGGGCGGTCTACGGTTCCCGCGGCATGCGCGCGGTGGTGCGCAGCCTGGGACCGGACGGGGAATACTCTCCGGAAGGCCGCGGCGGATCCGACGACATCTTCTCGAGGATGTAGCCATGGCGCGCCTTCACCCGTCCTCCGTCCGGGCCGGATCCGCCCGGTCCGGGTTCACGCTCATCGAGATGCTGGCCGTGCTCATCATCGTGGGCCTGCTGCTGGGCATCAGTTCCGTCGCCCTGCTCCGGCTGGGTACCACCGAGGGTGTCCGGCAGGGGGCGACCGCCCTGGAGTCCACCCTGGGCCTGGCCCGCCAGCATGCCATCGTCCAGGGCGAACGGGTCTACGTGCTGTTCATGCCCCCGGACCAGGACTTCACCAACCTGGGCCGGCTCAAGACGTTCGCGGGCCGAGGCTACGCGGCGTATGCGGTCAACCCCCGGACGCCCAACGAGGGACGGTTCCTGACCTAGTGGAACTCCCTGCCCATGGGGGTGCTCTTCGACTACACCTCGGGACGCCCCAACACTCCGTTCGCAGGGACCGGTCCCACCACGCGGGGCAACGTCCGGCTCCGCCGCGACGGGGACGACAGCGCCTCGCCAGCCATGGAGACCCGGAGCTTCCCCGCCCTTCGCTTCCGGACTACCGGGGCCCCGTTCGTCCTGGACGGATACCGGGTCTACATCACCGAGGGCTTCACCGACATCCACCGCGACACCGGCCAGGTCAGCGTCGAGATCCGCTCCGGCAACCGCATGGAGGCGGTGGTGCGGGTGGCCCCCCACACCGGGGTGGCCTATACAGAATCCTATGGGCTGGCGCCATGAGAGCGCTGTCCTCCAGAGGGAGAGGGTTCTCGCTCATCGAGACCGCCCTCGCCGTGGCCGTGGTGGGCGTGGGCATCCTCGGGGTGGTAGGCCTGTTCCCGGCCGGGATCGAAATGACCCGCCGGGCCGTCAACGACACCTACGCGGCCATGTTCGCGGCCTCGGTCATCGACAGCATCCGGGCCGACGTACGGGCTAACCCCACCACCTCGCGCCAGGCCCTCCGCGACCGGTCCTACCGGATCATGGTTCCGGGCTGGGCGCTGGCCGACGCCGGCGGCAATCCCGTCGCCTTCGTCCAGCCCGGACCCCAGTTGCGCCACATCGTGTTCCGGCACCCCACCGATGCCGACGTCGAGGATGTGCATATCCGGTACCGGCTCGACATCCTGCCTGAGCACCGGGTGGAGTGGGGATCCCAGACCTTTCATCAGTCCTTCCCGATCTCGGACGGACCCTTCACGGAGCAGGTCTTCACAGAAATGCCCATCCCCGCCATGGTCCAGGTCCGCCTTATGGTCTGGGTCGGATACGATGTGGTCACCCGAGGCCGCAACTCCCCGATGGTGGCTTCGGCGCCCACCCTCACCTACTACACCCCGAGCGGGGGCAACCACCCCTTCACCCCCTATATCAACGAGAATGTGCGGTACTTCTATGCGAGCCTGTACCTTGCCCAATAGCCGACCGCTCCGGCGGACCGGGTTCACCCTGATCGAACTCATGGTGTCCATGGTCTTCCTGCTGGTGGTGATGCTGATCATGGTCCAGCTTCTGGCCGATACTAACCGGACCTGGACCCTGAACAAGCGCCGGGGCCGGGCCGGGGCCATCGCCCGGTCCGTGCTCGACCTCGCCGCCCAGGAACTGGCCCAGGCCCGAATCTCCGAGGAGTTCCCTCTCGTCACCAGCGACTCGGGCGTCTCGTTCTGGATGAACCAGCATGCGGGCGACAATCCTTACGGAGGCCCTGAGATCCGCGGCCTGACCCGCGTGGCCTACCAGGCGACGGGCAGCGGCGACTTCTCGGTCCTGCAGCGCGGGTCCACCAACTGGGTGGCCGGCGCCTCGCGGCCCACAGGGTCGGGCGCCCCGGTGGAGGTCTACCCGCTGGTCCGGCAGTTCCGGGTCACCCCCCTCGGCGACAATGGCGCCCCTTTGGGCCACGGAACCCACACCACGCCCCCGGCCGCCCTGGTCCTGTTTCTGGAGCTGGCCATCGCCGACGACGCGGAGGTGTTCGGCGACATGCCCGCCGAGCAGCAGATCCGCGCCCTCCGGCGCTATCAGCAGATCGTGAGCTTCCCGGCCAGCCACGGGGAGCGGAGGCTGGCCACGCCATGACCCGTTTCCCCCGACGCCGTGGCCGCGCCCCTCGCCGGGGCATCGCCCTGATCGTGGCTCTGGGCCTGCTGGCCGTGCTGTTCGTCACCTCGGTGGCCTTCGCCATCTTCGCCCGCATGGAGCGCATGGCCTCGGGGCACCATGTGGCCGGGGTCCAGGCCCGGCAGATGGCCCAGAACGCCCTCGACCGGGCTATCGCCGACATCAGCTTCTCCTATGACCGGGCCTATCAGCAGACCGGCATCCATCGGGTGTACCCGGCCTGGGACGTGTTCACCCCGCCGGCCGAACTGGAAGGGCCGTACTTCAGCGGGAGCGCCTCTCCGGTGGTCTGCGACCTCTTCCAGCATCTGGGCGTGGACGGTCAGGTGCCGACGGCCCTGCAGGCCCAGGTCCAGGCGGCCCAGCCCATCTGGCGTACAGTGTGGCACCCCCATTTCTCCGAAGCCAACAGCGCGGAACTCATTTCGGGGATTACGGATGCCAGGTCGGGGACGGGCGCTGCCCACAGCAGTCCGCGGCCACCCATCAACGCCTACGACTACCATCGACCCGCCCCGAACTACGGAGCAGTGGCCCTTCAGACCAATCTTATCAGTGTCACTACCAACGGGGTGACAGTCACCACCAACCGGATCCGGCGTGTCTATGTGGGGATGGGGTATGGCCGCACCAGCTACCTGGCGGTGAACCTCTCGGGCCTGCTCGACGCGGAGACGGCCACGCCCGAGCAGCTCGAGCTGCTCGACGAGATCGGCTCGGGGGCCGGCTTCGCGGCCGCCCGGACCGAGCATGGCGGCTACACCGACTACGCCGACCTGCTCCACGCCCAGGCCGGGGCGGGCCTGTCCGCCGCGCCCCGCCATCTGGGCCTGTTCCACCACGACAAGCCGGGGATGCTCAATCCCGGCACCCTCCGCGCCGCCACCGCCAACCAGGTGGTCGACCTCTCGGTTCCGCTGGAGGAGATGGAGGATTCGGCCTGGGAGGCGCGGTTCGTGGCGGAGCTGACGGCGGCGGGGGGGGTGGCGGGGCAGGCGGCGCGGGTCTACCGGGCGCTGCTGGACTACGTGGACGAGGACGTGGTGCCGCGGACGCTCGACGACGTCAACACGGAGTCGGTGCCGATGGTCAACGAGGTGCAGGTGGAGACCCGGCTGGCGACGGTGATTCCGGACGTGACCTACCGGTCGGAGACGGACATCCGGGTGGAGCTGTTCTACCCGTTCCTCAACGCGGTGACCAACGAGTTCCGGCTGGAGATCGGGGGGCGGCTGTATGCGGACTCGAACCAGGGGGCGCGTTCCGAGCGGACGTTCTCGGCGCAGTCGGCGTGGTTCACGCCGGACCCGGAGGAATACCGGGTGCTGGCGGTGCCGACGCTGACCGACGAGTGGTCGGCCCCCGCGGTTTCGTCGTTCCGGTACCGGGTGGTGGTGACGAACCTCCAGGTGCGGGCGCGGTACGGGGGGCCGCCGTCGGATCCGATGCCGGACGCGGTGGTGGACCGGGTGGGCACGGCGATGAGCTTCCCGTCGCAGTCGGCCTCGACGAAGGCGGCGGCGGGTCCGGGCACGGCGAACCCGGACACCTCGCCGATCTTCCAGGTGGCGCCGGGAGGCGAGGCCCGAGCGAACGCGGAGGCGCTGGATCCGCGGCTGAACTGGCGGACGGACCGGTGGTGGTCGTGGTATTTCACCGACGGCGGGGAGGGGACGCTGGGGGGGCTCAACGACTACACGGCGGCGCAGCTGGACCGCCCCCGGTGGGTGTCACCGTCCTGGCCGCGGGACGGGACGACGAAGGTCTTCGTGCGGAACGGGCCGCTGGAGTCGGTGGCGGAGATGGGGAACCTGATCTACCTGATGTGGGAGAGCGTCAAGCTCTACGATCCCAATGGGGCGGGAGCCCACCACAAGGTGTACGATCACTTCACGGTGCGCCCCCTCGACGGGCCGGGCGTCCGGGGGCAGGTCAACCTGAACACGCCCCACGTCGAGGCCCTGCGGGCGGCACTGGTCGGGATGCCGGTGGACGATTTCCCGGGCCAGGCCGGGGCGGCCGCTCTCGACGGAGACCAGGCCGAAACGCTGGCCCAGGCCCTCGTGGCCCGCCGCCAGTTCCTGTCCCTGGGGGATCTGGGCCGGCACGCCGTGCTGTTCGACGATTCCGTGTTCCCCTCGGCCAACGAGCTTCAGCGCGAGTCCCTGCTCCGCAATCTCGAGGGCCGGGTGGGGCTCCGGGGCGGGAGCTATCTCATCCTGGCCGTGGGCGAGGACCGGTGGGTGACCTGGAGCGGCAACAGACCTGAGCATCGAACCCTGAACAGCAACCGGGGCCGCCCGCTGGCCGTCGCCCGGCTGATGGCCCTGGTCTGGATGGACTCCTTTCCCGGACCCCACGGCCACCGCAAGGCGGAGATCCGGTATTTCCGGTTCCTGGAGGAGGAGCTGTAGGCCGGGCCTACGGCGGTTCCCGGGCCACCGACCCGTCCGAGTACACCAGATGCCGGGTTCCGTCCCGGTGCCAGGCCCCGATGTCCCGGAGCACCCAGGTGCGTTCCGTGGTCTGGCCGCTGCCCAGCATGGCGGGGTTGATCTCGAAGCTCGTCGTGGTGGCCGGGAGCACGAAGTCGAAGTACTCGAAATAGCGGTTGTGGCTCTCCTGGATGGGCTCGTCCCCATAGCCGGCCGGCGGCAGCCGGCCCTGGATCGTGCCCAGGACCATCCCGTCCATCCGCCGCTGGTAGGCGATCTCCTTGTTGCGGGGCAGGGGATCGAGCTCCGGCCGTCCCCACAGGGTCTCGCCCGCGCCGCTCTCGTAATGGATCTGCCCCCCGGTGAAGATGTCGTAGAGCGAGATCGAGAAGGTCATGGTGTCCATGTCGATCTCGTCCACCCGCACCTTAAAGCTCCGCACGCCCCACGGATCCCGATACCACATCCGCCAGCGCAGGTGGTCCTCGACCTCGTCCAGAGGCGGGGGAGGGCGGTAGTTCCCGGCTTCGTCCACCCAGTGGACGTAGTACTTGAGCTCGGCCGACATCCGGTTCCGGCCTCCGCTGTTCAACCCGAACGTCCACTGGGCGTCGGGGGCCCGGCCCCGCAGGAAATCGACCGCCCAGTCGCTGGCCCGGGCTTGCTCGCTGAACGGCATGCCGTACATCCGGGGGGTGGTGTA
>PXDE01000025.1 GCA_003566475.1 PVC group bacterium
CCCCGGAGGGGTCGAAGCGATTAGCCGGGGGTCGAGCAACGCGACACCCCCGGAACCCGTTCAACGCACCGTCCGACCCCGGAGGGGTCGCAGCAGCCTAGGCTTGTCCGCCACGGCCGCCCTTCGGGGCATCACCCATCGGGTGCGGCCGCTTCCATGCGCAAGCTGCTGTTCAGGTGCAGCTTGCGTGAATGCACGTCCGTCAGCTGCCGGATCTAGGCTGAACCAAGGCCCCCCGGCGCCTGCGGACGCCGCCGGAGCCCGGGTGCGGTTCGGTCAGCCCTGAAGCATGGCCAGGAACAGCGTGGACAGCCCCAGATAGATGCTGACCCCGGTGATGTCGGTGATGGTGGTGAGCACGGGGCCGGTCATCATGGCTACCTCCTTGGTTGAGACAGATGGTCACGAGGCCGTCCGGGAGCCCCGGCCCGGCGCCGCCAGTCTAGCGGTTCCAGCGGGTCCGCGCCAGTCACCTTGGCTTATGACACAGAACCTCCCTTGACGCCGCCGCCGCTTTCCGTGACGTTCGACGCCTTTGCCGGGCCACCCGAAGGGGCCGGCCCCATCGAACCGACATCCCATCAGGAGACGCGAACGTGAAGCTCGAGACCCTGTGCCTCCACGCCGGGCAGCAGCCCGACCCCACCACCCACAGCCGGGGCATCCCGGTGTACCGGACCAGCTCCTACGTGTTCGACAGCACCGAGCACGCCGCCAACCTCTTCGCCCTCAAGGAGCTGGGCAACATCTACACCCGGATCATGAACCCGACCCAGGACGTCCTCGAGCAGCGGGTGGCGGCGCTGGAGGGCGGGGCGGCCGCGCTGGCCCTGGCCTCGGGGACGTCGGCCATCTTCTACACCGTGATCAACCTCGCCCGGGCCGGGGACGAGATCGTGTCCGCCAACAACCTCTACGGCGGCACCTACACCCAGTTCAACGACATCCTCCCCCATCTCGGCATCACCGTGAAGTTCGTGGACCCCAACGATCCCGAGAACTTCCGCAAGGCCATCACCCCCAAGACCAAGGCCCTGTTCTGCGAGTCCGTGGGCAACCCGGCCCTCGACATCGCCGACCTCGAGGCCATCGCGAAGATCGCCCACGAGAGCGGGCTGCCCCTGATCGTGGACAGCACCTTCTCCACGCCCTATCTCGAGCGGCCCATCGAGTTCGGGGCCGACATCGTGATCCACTCGCTCACCAAGTGGCTGGGCGGCCATGGCGCGGGGATCGGGGGGATCATGGTCGATTCGGGCAAGTTCGACTGGAAGGGCGACACGTTCCCCCTCCTGAACGACCCCGAGCCCAGCTACCACGGGATCCGCTGGGCCCACGACCTGCCCGACTTCCTGGCCCCGGTGGCCTTCGCCATCCGGATGCGGGTGATCCCGCTGCGCAACCTGGGCGCCTGCATCTCGCCCGACAACGCCTGGATCTTCCTCCAGGGCATCGAGACCCTGCCCCTGCGCATGGAGCGTCACTGCCAGAACGCGCTGGCCGTGGCCGAATACCTCAAGGGCCATCCTAAGGTGGCCTGGGTGCGGCATCCCGCGCTGGCGGGCGACCCCCAGTTCGACCTGGCCCAGAAGTACCTGGGCGGGCAGGGCGGGGCCATGGTGGTGTTCGGGATCAAGGGCGGCGAGCAGGCCGGGCCGACGTTCATCGAGGCCCTGGAGCTGCACTCGCACCTGGCCAACGTGGGCGACGCCAAGAGCCTGGCCATCCATCCGGCCAGCACCACCCACAGCCAGCTCGATCCCGAGCAGCAGAAGGCGGGGGGCATCACCCCCGACCTGGTGCGGCTGTCGGTGGGCCTCGAGCACATCGACGACATCGTGGCCGACCTCGACCAGGCCCTGGCCAAGGCCACCGCCTGACCGGCGGAGGTCATCGCGGCATGAGCGACGCCCCCCCGGAACGGGTGGAGACCCGGTTCTTCACCTGCGGATCGGACGCGGACCCGTTTCCGCTGTTCCAGGGGGGCGCTCTGCCTGGCTTCACCCTCGCCTACGAGACCTGGGGCGAGCTGAACGAGGCCCGCGACAACGCCATCCTGGTGTTCCACGCCCTCAGCGGCAGCCAGCACGTGGCCGGGCACAACCCGGAGATCCCGGGTCTGGGGGACCGGTGGATCCCCTCCCAGCACACCGGCTGGTGGGACGCCTTCGTCGGCCCGGGCAAGGTCTTCGACACCCGGCGCCACTTCGTCATCTGCGCCAACTATCTGGGCGGATGCTACGGCAGCACCGGGCCGGCCTCGCCCGATCCCCGCACCGGCAAGCCCTGGGGCGGGACGTTCCCGGTGATCCGCTTCCGCGACATGGTCGAGACCCAGCGACGGCTGGTGGAGCACCTGGGCGTCCAGCGGCTGGCCGCCGTCACCGGGGGTTCGCTTGGGGGCACCCTGTCCTGCCTGTACGCCTGCCTGTGGCCGGACGACGTGGAGCGGGTCATCACCTTCGGCACCGGCCTCGATGTGCCCACCCTCCAGCGGGTGCAGAACTTCGAGCAGATCTTCGCCATCGAGCAGGACCCCAACTTCCGGGGGGGCGACTACTACGACGGGCCGCCTCCGGTCTACGGCCTGGCCCTGGCCCGGATCATCGCCCACAAGACCTACATCTCGCTCCAGACCATGGAACGCCGGGCCCGTCGGGAGATCATCCAGCCCGACGACCACTTCATGCAGTACCGGCTCAACCATGTCCTGGAGTCCTACATGAACCACCAGGGCCTGGAGTTCACCAAACGGTTCGACGCCAACGCCTACCTGCGCATCCTCGAGGCCTGGCAGCGGTTCGACTTCGCCACCGAAGCCGGCGCGGCCTCCCCGACGGAGGCCGAGGTCCGGATCCTGGAGGAGACCGCCCGCGCCCTCCGGACCGATCTCGATGAGGAGGCCCGCCGGGCGGTGGAGGCGGAGGTCCGGGCGCGGGTGCTGCGCGAGCTGCGGATTCGTGCCCTGTCCCGCGGCCGGAGCCAGCGGCATCTTGTCGTCACCATCGACTCCGACGTGTCCTTCTACCCCGACCAGCAGGACAACCTCGAGCAAGAGGTGCGGGAGGCCGGGGTGGAGGTGGAAAGGGCCACCGTCCATTCCGCCAAGGGCCACGACTCCTTCCTCACCGAGCCCGACCTCTACCGGGAGGCCGTGACCCGGATCCTGGCCGACGGCTGAGCGCGACGGGCCCGTCTGGATCCGGGACGTGCCCGATCAGTCAGAGGCCACCCGCACCGCCCGCTCCGCGTCCAGCGCCACCAGCACCTGCGTGCCCAGGGCGAAAACGCGGGCGAGATCCGGATGCAGACGGATGGCGTCGGCGGCCCGGCCGATCTCCAGCCGGGGACCGGTGAGCACGGGCTGGCGGATGCGCTGGTTGAACCGGGACACCGCCATATCCAGTTCCTCGTCGCTGCCCACGTAGTCGGCCAGTCCGCCGTGGGCCGCCGCCAGGCGATCGAGCAGGCGGGCGTTCACGTCCTCGCCCACCCCGAACACGAACAGACGCACGCCGTCGGGGGCCCGTTCCGCCACCCGTTTCAGCAGGGCCTCGGGGTCGGTCACGCCCAGGGTGGGCTTGCCGTCGGTCAGGAACACCACCGTGCGCAGGCGTTCGGGGTCGAACGGCTGGGCCAGCGCCGTCTCCAGGGCGTCGCTCATGCGAGTGCCTCCGGCCGCCACCAGCTTGTCCACGAAGGCTCGGGCCCGGTCGAGATGCTCCGGCGTGGCCGGGATGGGCTTGTCGGCGAAGGCCTCGACATCCGTGCTGAACCGGATGAGGTTGAACCGGTCTGCGGGGTCGAGCCGGTCCAGGCTGTCGCGCAGGGCCGCCCTGGCCTGCTCCATGCGCCGCCCGAACATGCTGCCCGAGGTGTCGAGCACATAGACCATGTCGCGGCCGGTGGTCCGGCCCTCGGGCGGGGCCACGGTGGGGGTGATGAGCAGCATGAAGGTGCCCTCGTCCTCGCCCTTCGGGCGGTGGGTCACCAGATGCAGCCCCACCGCCTGCTCATCCACGCCGTAATACCCCACCACATCGCGGTCCAGGCGGGCCCGGTCGCGCTCGAACCCGAGGACTCGGGTGTGGTCGTCGGGCGCCCCCACCTCCATCTCGTGGGTGGGCGAATAGACCGAACGGATGGGGACTCGGCTCTTCAGGGTGATGCCCACCGTGAAGTCCTCAAGGGTCGTCGAGGCCCTCTCTCCGGTCCGCAGCGGGTATTCCAGCCGGAACAGTCCGGAGTCGTAGGGCACGGGGTGGGCGTACTCGATCTCCACCCGCTGACTCCCCCGGGGCGGGATGGGGAACACCCGGGCCCGGAACAGGCGCTGGCCCATGTACTCGATCAGCAGCGGATCCTTGCGGCGGCGGACGATCTCCTCGTAGATCCGCCGGGCCTCGGCCGCGTCCAGCACCTCGCCCCGGACCCGCTCGCCGTTGATCATCAGGGCGAAGTCGGTGATCGCCGCCTCCCGGGGCAGCGGGAACACGTAGGTGGCCTCGAGCTCGCGGGAAGTGTGGTTGACGAACTCCTGGGCCACCTTCACCTGGGCCACCGCATCCTCGACCCGGATGTCCACTCGCTGGCTGCGGATGGCCAGGGGAGGCACGGCGGGGTCGGTCGGGATCAGGCGGGCCGAGGCGGGCAGGGCGATGGCGGCGGTGAGAAGAGGGAGGAGGGGGCGTAGGTTCATGGCGAGTCCCGGTAGGGAAGGATGGGCTCGGGCATCGGCGGGCGGGGCGGGCGGATGATGGGCGGTTCGGAGCCGGGCGCCGCGTGTTCCGCCGCGGAAAGGTGCAGATGCAGGCAGGCGTTCCGCTCTCCCACCAGCGCCAGGCCTTGTGCCGCCCCCATCACGCCATAGAGGCGACCCAGCCCGGGGGTGGGTCGCTCGAAGTAGCGGGCCCGGCGCGCCCGGGCCAGGAAGGCGGCGGCATCCCCTTCCGGAAGCGGAGGCCGCCGGCGCCGGTCCGAATCGTCCCTGCGGCCCCAGGCCACCACGTCACGGGCATAGGAGCGGACCAGCTCGTCCCAGTAGGCGGCGCAGAGCGTGGGGTCGCCGAACAGGTCGGCCCCGAGGATCCGGCCTTCGTGCAGGGCCACCAGTCCCACGGTGCGGGCGGGTTCCGGACAGCGCAGGCTGGCGGCCATGTCCTCGACCTCGCGGGCCACCTCGGGGGAGTCGGTGAGAGTTTGCACGTCCTCGGTGGCCGAGCGGGCGCCGGTGGCGGCGCTGAACCTCGCGATGCCTTGCCACACCTCCTGCTGGCTGCCCCCGGACATGCTCAGGCCCCGCACGGCCTGCGGTGCGATACGGCCTCCGCCCTCGAACCGGGCTTCCCGTCCGCCTGCCCACCGTCCCCGCTCGCCGCAGAGCACCGGGAGGGCCAGGTCTTTGACCCGGGCGGGCAGCAGCACGTCCTCGCGGACCAGCCGGTTCTGTTTGCCGCCGACCAGCACCTGCCCGGCCAGCAGCAGGACGGGGCGGGGGGCGTCGGTCGACACCCGGATCTCCTCCACCCGGGCGTCCGGCGCTTCGGAGATGGTGATCCAGCCCTGCTTCAGCGCCTCGCCCAGGGTGGCCACCGCCTCGGGCCGGGGCAGATCGCGGGCCAGGATGGGCACGATGGTAAGCCCTCGGGCCGAGATGGGGCGGCCCAGAACCGTCGCGTCCAGCAGCCGCGAAACCGCCAGTGGCGGCCCATCCCGGCGATCGGGAGGCGCCGCCCGCTCCCCCGGCTCGTCCTCGTCCAGATACGCACCAGCCGCCGGCCCGGCCACCAGAGCCAGCCCGACCACAACCCAAAACCTTCGCCAACCTACCCGTGTCCACATCATGGTCCAACCTCCGGCCGTCCTCCCTCTAGACGCCTGCCGGGGCGGCGGTCTTCAGGCCACAATCCTTCCGGGGCCTCCCATCCACCGGGCGCGTCGCTTCCGTGTCCAGGCGCTGGACCTTCTTGTCCAGACTTCGGACGCTCTGAGGACCGTAGGGACAGGTCTTTTATCGTTTACTCCACTAGCGCAGGGGCCGTAGGGGGCCATAGGGACAGTTCTTCCAAGGCCTGGACCCATCGGGCGGGTCAGCGGGGGAGACCTGTCCCCAACCGCCTGGGAGGTCCCAGCGGCGCCGGGCTAGGGCGTCGGTGTCTCGTGCTCGCGCTGACCCAGGATCGCCAGGCTCTCCAGATCCTCGGCGTCTTGAGGTCGGTGGCGTGCCACGATAGCGCGGACTTCGTCCACATCGTCCTTGTCCGCGAAGCCGAGCATGCGGCTGATGTCGGCCAGATCCTGAGTCCGTCCGCTTTCCAGCTTCATGAGCACCAGGAAGGGAAGCGGCACGAAGGGCAGACCGCCGGGGCCGGACGCGGCGCGGTCCAGGGCCTCGTCCACCCAGGGGGCGTCCGGGGCCAGCAGATCCAGCGGGCGCCCCGAAGACAGCCGCCAGACGCTGCCGCCGATGGTGAGCGGCCCCAGGTATGTGGCTTCCGTGTCCCGGAGCACCCCCTCGGCGCGGGCCTGGTCGTCGCGGCGGATCAGGATGTCGGTGTCGAGGGTCATCCGGGCAGGCATGTAACGGGCTACGGCCAGACCCCCGGCGACGGCGTGGGGAATGCCCGGAAGGGCGGGCACGATCTCCGCCCATGCGTAGGGCGGCGGCGTCTCCCGAAGCGCGGCCAGGTCGCTCCCGGACCCCAGTTGGGCCCGGCGGAGAGCCATATCCAGAAACGACCTACGATCTTCGGCATCCATGCCCCCATTCTAGGCTTCCGCCGTCCGTCCCGCAATCCGGACGG
This sequence comes from PVC group bacterium, assembly GCA_003566475.1. Taxonomy (GTDB): domain Bacteria; phylum Verrucomicrobiota; class Kiritimatiellia; order SS1-B-03-39; family PXDE01; genus PXDE01. The sequence continues at coordinate 6,804 of PXDE01000025.1, forward strand.
CGCACTCCAAGAAGGGACAGGTCTGCTTTATCTATAGGGACAAGTCTCTTATGACAAAGGGACAGGTTTCGGTTCATCGGGCGACCGTCTGAAGCCGTCCGGAGGGACGGGGAATGGTCCATTCGTGGGGAGAGGGGCCGACCCCAGGGCCGAAACGA
>PXDE01000069.1 GCA_003566475.1 PVC group bacterium
AGGGGCGATGGAGATGGGGCCGCCGACGGCCTCGCGCATCCAGCGGTCGGGGGTGTAATGCCCGATGGAGCAGATGCGGATGGTCTCGGTGGCGAGGTCGCCCCGCTCGACGTGGGCCCGGATCTGGTGGCTGATGATGTGCCCCAGCGCGTAGTCGGCGAGGTAGAGGGGATAGGCGATCATGTGCTGGTAGGCGGCCAGGGTGTGGTAGGGATCCGGCCCGAAATGCTCCTCGAAGTACTGCGACCACAGATCGTCGGCGATGCCGAGCATGGTCTCGCGCAGAGCTTCGGGGCTGGCGTCCGGATGCTCATAGAGCCACTGCCAGGTCTTCAGCTCGAGCAAGGACGGCCCGGCGATCTGGCAGGCGGCGAGCAAAGTCTCCTGGCTGCGCCGGCGCGACTCGGCGGCCGGATCCTCGGCGGGAGCGAGGCCCAGAGCCTTGGGGGCGAGAGACTGATAGAGAAACGCGAAGGCCTCGGTGCAGGCGGTGTTGGGCACCCCCTGGAGCATGGGCCGGGGCACCCGGTGCGTGGACACGAGCTGTTCGAGGTTGTGTCCCAGCTCGTGCATGGCAGTGTCGAACCCGTCCCAGCCCAGGCAGTCGGGCCGCCGGTTGGTGCGCAGCCAGGCCTGGGTGCCGGGAGCGCCCGGGCGCATGGCATGGCCCGCCCCCCGGGCGATCTCCACCCGGATGCCCCGGCCCAGCGTATCCGCCTCGTCGGCGGGATAGCCCAGGCGACGCAGCAGATCCGGAAGCCCCCGCTGGAACGCCGCCTCGTCGGGGTACTGCTTGGTCACCTCGGCGTCCCATTCCGCACCAGACCGGGTGTCGCCCAGATCCTCGAAGTAGATGTCGTGCGCCTCCAGCGGGCGGCCGAGCTGTTCGCGCAGCAGGTCGGTCACCACCTTGCGCTCGGGGGCGGAAAGGAGGTCGGTAAGCAGCCGCTCCACCTCCTCCTGCGGGATCTCCCGCTCCAGCTCGAACTTCCGGGCGAGCGCGGTGGGGTGCTCGGGGTGGTGGGCGTCGAACTCCCGGGCCAGCCGGAACTGGTCGATCAGCCGCTCGTAGCGCTGGGGGCCATTCACGTCCGACACCGGCTTCCCGCCCACGGTGTTCGCCGCCGGATCCCAGTCGCCCTCGTCGCGTCCGGCCATCACCGAGACCGGCACCTCGCCTTCGATGGTGCGGCGCATGACATGCATGAGGGCCCGCTGGCGGGGCAGTCCGTCGGGATCGCCGTAATGGGCCTTGATCTGCTCGCGGATCAGCCAGTGGGCGATCAGCTTGCGGCCCGGCTCCAGCCAGCGGCGCCCCTGCTCGTCCACCAGCGATTCCACGGGCACGTGGAACTCGGACACGAACGTGTCGGCGCGGTGACGGATCTCGCGGGCCCGGTCGTTCAGCTCCCCGGGAATGCGGGGCCCGAAGGTCTGGGCGATGCGGGCCTCGGCCCAGCGGTCGGCGTCCCAGTCCGCGCCCTTCTCGAGCATGGTCCGGAGATCCGGGCGCTCGAAGTTGAGCAGGGCGGCGAAGGCAAGGCCCTGCTTGTGCATCTGGTCCATGAGGTCGGGCGCGGGGTCGAGTTTGGCCAGCAGCGCGTCGTAGGCCCGCATGGGCTCACCGCCCTCGGGACGCAGATCGGACCCGCGCCGAAGCTGACGCCGGATCTCGTAGAGATGGAGCCGCAGGGTCAGGATCGCGCTCTCCAGGCGGTCCCGCAGGCGGACAAGATCCTCGCCCTCCGGGACGAAGTGCGTTTCACAGAACCGGGCAAACGCCTCGCCGTCGCCATCCTCGTGCTTCCATCGGGCGGCGACCTGGTTCACTCCCGTTTCGGTCCGCGCCCGTTCGGCGTCGCCATGGCGGTCCACCAGGCGCTGGATCACGGAATCGGTCGGCAGGTCGGAAGCGGCGGGGGCGTCGATAGGCATGGGCGGATACTCCTTCGGGGTGATCGCGAACCTTGGCCCGGAACGGGGGAAGGAGCAAGGCGGGGGCGGGGGTCAGTGATCCGCGAGGGGTGAAGGCAGTTGGCACGGTGGGCCAGCCGGATGGGGGCAATGAGACACCACGGCAGGACCCAACGCCCTGTAGCGGCCGCTCGACTGAGTCTGCGAGGGAGAGCGGATTCCGCCCACCGTGTTCGACCTCTGTCCCGCGTCGTCCTCTCCCTCGTCCTCCGCCCGGAGCCGTTCTCCCTCGGAGACTCGGTCGAACGGCCGCCACAAGAGGGAGCCCCCCCCCCCCGGCCCGCGCCAACGGAGAGCGACATCGGTGGCGGTGTCTCAGTCCAGTGACGGCCGCTAGAGCGGCTACCAAAGATTCCGCGTGAACGCGGAACTCTGGCGAGGAGAACCCTCGCATGGTATCGCGGATCCGTGCAGGCCTCAGCCCCCCATCGTCCCCCCTTCCCTCACTCACCCATCCACCCATCCCCTCATCTACCGCTCCCCTCCGCCTCCTCCTCACGGGCGGTGAAGTCCGGACAGGTGTCGGTGGCGGCGACTTCCCTCATGTGGAGGCCGCAGCGCTGGGTGAAGGGGTTGACGATGTAGTGGCGGCAGTGGCGGCAGATCTGCTTCGCCTCCTCCCACCCTTCGATCCGGGGTTTGCGGGGCCGGTCCTCGGGGGCGAACAGCTTGGCGGTCGGTTTGCCCTCGGGCGCTTCCGCCGGGGCATCGAGTTCGGTCCGGCATACCGAGCACAGACGCTTCTCCCCCACCCGGGTGAATCCATCGTACACCGCCTCGCGGAGGACCAGGCGATCCTCCCCGCATTGCGGGCAATGTTGCGTGGCGGCGACCATGGGCTCCTCCGTTCGCAGGGGTGAACTGCCGCCTACGGTGCAATGCCGACAGGCCCGTGCCAAGCTTGCTCTTCCCTTCGGGTTCGCGTACGACATGCCCCTTACCCCATGCGCAGACCCGTAACCATGTCGTCTCCCTCCCCTTCCCCCGACCGCCACTCCATTAGCGGCTGGGGCAACCGGCCTCGGGTCGAGGCCCGGGTACGACGGCCTCGCACCCGCCAGGAGGTCGCGGCCCTGGTCGAGGCCGGGTTCCGCGGCATCGCCCGGGGCCTGGGCCGGGCCTACGGCGACGCGGCGGTGGCGGAGGAGGTCATGGATCTGACCCGGCTCCGCCGGTTCATCGCCTTCGACGAGGAGACCGGCTGTCTCGAGGCCGAAGCCGGGGTGACCCTGGCCGACCTGCTCGAGACCTTCGTCCCCCGCGGCTGGCTGCCTCCGGTGGTGCCGGGAACCAAGTTCGTCACGTTGGGCGGGGCGGTGGCGGCGGACATTCATGGCAAGAACCACCACCGTGACGGTTCGCTGGGGCACCATCTGGACTGGATCGAGCTGGTGCGGGCCGACGGCGCGACCGTCCGCTGCTCGCCGGAGGAGAATCCGGACCTGTTTCACGCCACCTGCGGAGGCATGGGGCTCACCGGCATCATCACCCGCCTCGCCCTCCGCCTCCGCCGGATCCCTTCCGCCTTCATCCGCATGGACACCCGCAAGGCCGCGAACCTGACGGAGATCATGGCCGCGTTCGAGACCGCCGATGCCGCGACCTACTCGGTGGCCTGGATCGACTGCCTGGCCGGCGGCCCCGCCCTGGGCCGGAGCATCCTCATGACCGGCGAGCACGCCGAGCCCGACGAACTGCCCGCCCGGCGCCGGGCCGATCCGTTCCGGATCCCGGGGCGGCCGCGCCTGAACGTGCCGCTCTTCCTGCCCGGCTGGGCGCTGAACCACGCAGCGATGAAGGCGTTCAACGAGATCTACTACCGCCGCCCGCTCCGCGCCCGCAGCTATCGCGACCTGGACCGGTTCTTCTTCCCCCTGGACTCGATCGGGAACTGGAACCGGATCTACGGCCGCCGGGGGTTCATCCAGTATCAGTTCGTGCTGCCCCGCGACCGTTGCGCGGACGCGCTGCCGCGGATCCTGGAGCGGATCCAGGCGTCCGGCCGGGCCTCGTTCCTGGCCGTGCTCAAGCTGTTCGGCCCCGCACACCCGGACCGACCGCCCTCGCTCGGCTTCCCCCGCGAAGGCTACACCCTGGCCCTCGACTTCCCCTGGGACGACCGCACCGAACGGCTCACGCCCGAGCTCGACGCGCTGGTGCTGGAGGCGGGAGGCCGCATCTACCTGGCCAAGGACGCCTGCATGGCTCCTGCGACCTTCGCCACCATGTACCCCCAGGCGACCGACGTCCGCGCCCAGCTCCCCGATGGCGGACCGGCGCGGTTCGCCTCCCATCAGTCCGGCCGGCTGGAGCTGACCCCATGAGCACCGCCCTTATCCTCGGCGCCACCTCCGACATCGCTCTCGCCCTGGCCGCCGAACTGGCCCGCGCCGGCCACGATCTCCTGCTGGCCGCCCGCGATCCCGCCCGGCTGGAGGAGGACGCGCAGGATCTCCGGGTGCGGTTCGGGCGGAAGGTGGCGATCACACCGGCTTTCGACGCCGAGGCTCTGGACTCCCACGCCGCCTGGATCGAGGCCCTGCCCGCCCTCCCCGACCTCGCCGCCCTTGTGTTCGGTCATCTGGGAGACGAGGAGAAGGCCCTGGGCGATCCGGCCGAGCGGGCCCGCATCGCCAACGTCAACTACACGGGCGCGGTCGCGGTGGCCGACGAGCTGGCGGTGCGCATGGCCGCGCGGGGATCGGGCACGCTGGTCGGCATCTCGTCGGTGGCCGGGGACCGGGGCCGGGGATCGAACCTCCACTACGGCAGCGCCAAGGCGGGCTTCACCGCCTTCCTTTCCGGCCTGCGTAACCGCTTCCGGGCCTCCGGGGTGAAGGTGGTGACCGTGAAACCCGGCTTCGTGGCCACCCGGATGACCGAAGGCATGGATCTTCCGGCCCGGCTAACCGCCACCCCGGAGAAGGTGGCGCGGGACATCGTCCGGGCCATCCCCCAGCGCGATGTCGTCTACACCCCCTGGTTCTGGCGCTGCATCATGCTGGTCATCCGGCTGGTGCCGGAGCCCGTGTTCAAGCGGCTCAAGCTCTGACCCGAGGGCACGCACGGTCATGGGAGGATGGCGCACGACCTGGGAGAAGAACGCGCCCGACCTGCACGCCGCGCTCCGGGGCGGCTTTCCCCGCTTCGTCCTAGGCTCTCCCGAGGCCAACACCGACGGGATCCCGGTGTTCTGCTACCACACCGTGACGAAGGATCAGATTGAGGCCGACCTTGCCTTCCTGAACGCCAACGGCTATCGCACCCTGACCGCCGATGCGCTGATGGAGGCTCTGCGGGGCGAGGCGCCCGCCGATGACCACGCGGTGGTGCTCACGGTGGACGACGCGGCCTTCAATCTCTACGACGTCATGTTTCCCGCTCTCCGGAAGCATGGCGCCCATGCCGTGGCCTTCGCGGCGCCGGCCTTCCATGAGGACCACGTTGATGCCCGCTGGGGTGACTGGCGCCCGTGCACGTGGGCCGAGCTGGCCGAGATGCAGGCATCCGGTCATGTCAATGTGCAGTCGCACACCTGGGCGCATCGGTTCCTGCCCCGCTGGCCGGAGCCGAGCGACCTTACCGGCATCGATCCGGGCTACAGCTTTCCGATCCAGACCGATTCGGTTCTTCCCTTGCGCGACGACCTGGAACGGGCCCGGCAGACGCTGGAGGACCGGCTGGGTCACCGCGTCGTTCATTTGGCCTTCCCCCGCTACACGGGCACGGACGAGGCGATCCGCATCGGTCGGGAGCTGGGCTACGAAGGCTTCTGGTGGGGCACCCTCCCCGGCCGCCGGGCCAATCGCCAGGGCGATCCGCCCGACCGGATCGTTCGCATCAGCGGAGAATTCGTCCGCCGCCTGCCGGGAACAGGCCGGGGCTCTCTGCGCGAGATCCTCCGCGCCCGGTGGCGGAGGCGGACCCGCGCCGTGTAGCCGAACGCGCCACCTGTCGCGGCGTAGCCCGTAGGGCGAAGACGGAAGCGTTTGGCCGCCGACGAGAACGACGAGATCCCGTGCCCGATCCGCGCGAAGCCCCACTCCGGGCACAGCGCCCTTCTCGGCCCGCGCGCGTCCACGCCCTTGGCCGCGTGTCCACCGGTGGTGGGACGCGGACTCGGGTCGGGCGCGGCTACAGAACCGCCCTCGTAGTCCCGCCCTGCGGGACGCCAGCCGGTGGACGCCCGAGAGAACGACGCGCTCCTGTGCCCGATCCGTGCGAAGCTCCTCTCCGGACGCGGCGCCTTTCTCGGCCCACGCACGTCCACGCCCTCGGCCGCGTGTCCACCGGTGGTGGGACGCGGACTTGGGTCGGGCGCGGCTACACAGCGCACCCCGTAGTCCGCTGTTCCCGCCCTGCGGGCCGGACCGCGCATGGATCGAGCCTAAATTGGAGGAAGCAAAGGCAAAGGCCTGACGTCCCACCCCCCAGCCACCGGACATGCGCCCTCGTCCCGCCCTGCGGGAACAGCGAGGTACTGGGATGCATCCCGCAACGTGTCCGACGACGTGTCGCGCCGTAGCTCAGCGAAGGCGGAAGCTTCCGAAGCCTGCCCTCCGAAGCCTCGGCGAAGGAGGGCGAAGCCGAATCCCGCATCCCGTATCACGCATCCCGTATCGCGTATCCCGCATCCCGCTTCCCCATGCCCTCGCGGGTCATCGTGGCACGAATCGAGGGCCATGTGGCTCGCTACGCCATCATGGCAAGGCTCTCTCATCCTCCAGGCTCCTCCGGCTTTCATCGGCGCTTTCGGAATGAGCCCTCTTGCTGACCCCTTTTCCCATTCTGCTCGTTTGCAAGGACTGACCCCTTCCCTTTTCTGCTCGTTTGCAAGGACTGACCCCTTCCCTTCGGAATGCCCTAAATCACTTTCCTTCAACGACTAAACTTGGTCCGACCCCGACCAACCGCCCTTAGCGAGGGCAGCCCCCGATCTCGCCTACGCCTTCATG
>PXDE01000202.1 GCA_003566475.1 PVC group bacterium
GGATCCCGGAGGCCCCGGGGGAGGGACGAAGATGGGGAGGACTAAGGTGGGGGACTAAGGACCAAGGACTAAGGACCAAGGACAGACATCCCGCATCGCGTATCCCGGATCCCGGATCCCGGATCCCGCATCACGCCCGCCGTCTCACCCTGCATCCGGCTGAGCCCAACGGCCCAGCGGCCCCAACTGACCTCTGACCACCGATCACCGCCCCCCGCGCCTTCGCCGCCGCGCCTCCGCCTCCTGGCGTTCCTCCCGCTCCCGGGCCCGGCGGGCGTCGTCGAGCAGGAGGAAGGCGAAGATGGCGAAGGCGAGGCCGCCCAGCGCGGTCAGGACGAGGAAGGTGATCCAGCCCGGCCGGGCGAAGTCCCGGTCGTGGAGAAACCAGGCCAGGCCCGCCGTGAGCGCGGCCAGGCTGATCATCGCGGCCAGGGAGACGGGATTGTGGACGAGGGCCAGCAGCACCTGCATGGGATGGGCGAGCATCCCGAACCAGAAGATGCCATTGGGCACGACCAGGCAGAAGCCGGCGAAGCCGGTCAGCAGCTTGCGCTGGCGGCGTGAGAGCAGGGGAATCGATGGCGCGGGCTCGTCCATGGGTCGCGGAACCTAGCACGCGTCTCCCCGCTCGTCGAGGTGGGCGGCGAGGATCGCGGCCCTTTCTCCTGGCGCCGGATGGCGAGGGGTCAGGTCTTTACCCTTTGCATCCCACTTCGCCGCACGCCTGAACGATGGAGAACCTGCCGGATGACAAGGGTAAAGGCCTGACCCCATCGCCCGGCCGTTTGGCGCGGATTCAGCCCGCGTCGGCGTCCTTGTCGGCGGGGGGGCGGACCCCGAGCGCGCGGGCCGCCTTCTCCCCGGGGCCCGGGGCGGGCAGGGCGCTCGCCACCAGCAGCAGGGCGGCCACGGCCGCCGGCACCACCACCCACCAGAGGTTGCTGAGCACCAGGCTCAGACCCATGCCCGCCAGCACCGCCCCTCCGGCCAGCAGCCGCACCATCTTCGATCCCTTGTTCACATCCGCTCCTCCGGAGCCATCCCGGCTCCCATGAAATCTCCGTTCACCATACAGGACTCCGGGCCCCGGCGAAAGGCCGGGCGCAAGGTAAGCGCAAGGCCCCCCCTGCGGCATCGCCATGGGGAGTGACACCGTTCCCGCCGAGGCGTAGGCTCCGGGCATGGAAAGGCGACGTGCAGGCCGAACCGGCGCGCGAGCGCTGACCCTCCTGCTTGTGGCGGGGACTCTGGCCTCGGGCAGGGGCCAGAGTCCTCCGGAGGTCCGGATCCCGGTGGATCCGCGGTGGCATCCTCGGGAGGAGGACATCCGGCGGTGGTCCGGTGCGTCGTATGAGGATCTGGAGCGCGTCGCGAACACGGCCGAGGCAACCGGGGAGGTCGACGACGCCTTGCGCGAGGCCCTGGCCGCCGCCGTTGCCGCCTCCTGGGGGACGCGCCCGCCGCCCTCGCCCCGTCTGCTGGCCTTCACCGCCCCCGGCCTCGAGCCGCCCCATCGGCATGCGATGGTCGCCAGTCTGGTGTCCGCCCATTTCGCCGCCGGGCCCTCGCCGCGCCGCGCGTCCGTGCTCGCGCTCGGACTAGCTCCCCTGCACGAGGCCCTGATCGCCCTGGGCGCGGATCCGGCGGCCCTGCTCGTTCCCGGCTACGAAGAGAACGATGTCTGGTCCAGGTATTCCGGAGCGGATCGCAGCGCCTTTCTGGCCATCCTCTCCGATTCGCGGGCCGCCCGCCTGGCCCGGGAGGTGGCGGACTGGTTCGACCACCGTCTGATGAGAAACGCCCAAAGGGTCAGGGCGACCGATGCGGAGGAGATTGTGGAGGCGCTGGGGCCTCACCTGACCCGGGAACAGGCGTCGGCCTGGGCCCGGGCCCTGCGCGAGGCGGCGGTCCTGGACGAGGGATCCCTGGCTGACCTCCCCATGCAGCGCCTGACCGCTCTGGTGGCCGGGCCCATGGGTCGGCTGGATCCCGTCCTGGCCGCGCAGACCGCGCTGGAGTGGTGCCAGGGGAATCCCGGTTGGCTTCAGGAGGATGCCGAGACGCAGGTGGTTCTGGCCCGAGCCGTGCTTGGACCCACCCGCTGGTCCGAGACCACGCTTGTCCGCGCGTTGCGGGCTTCGATGGATCGGCCGTTCGGCGGCGAGGGGGCCAAATCGGAAATTCGAAACTCGCGACAGGCGGAGGCGGAGGGAGACCTTGATCGGGCCCGCCTCGAGGCCCGGAGGGCGATGGAGTGGGTGCATGGAGTCACCCGTCCCACCGCCGGGGTGCTGGCCGAGGTGTCGGCTGTGGTGGTTCGAGCCGGGGCCGAGCCTACCGAGGCCGAGGCCTGGGCCTTCGCCCGGGCCGCGCGACAGGCCGGTGAGATGGCGTCGGTCAACGGTGCCTACATGGCGGGGAACCTCGCGGATCCCGATCTGCTCCGCCGACCGCCCGGACCCGATTCCGAGGAGTCGCCAGGCACCTGGACCGGCTATGTCATCTGGCTCCGGGCGTATGTCCGCGGCCGCCCGGAACTCGCGCGGTGGCGGGAGGATGTCTCGGCGGCCATCCGGGAGGTGCTGGGGGCGGAGGATGACCCGGCCCTGGTCGCCTGGACCGAAGCCCTGGCCCGGCAGTGGGCCGACCGCGATGACGATCACGAGGCGGACCTGGTGGGACTCGCGGCGGCAGTGGCCGACCCGCTGCTGCGGGATCTGGCGCTGGCCACATCCGGGATGCTTGCCCGCGAGTTCATGGGCACATCCGAACCCGCCTGGGCCGCCGCCTCCAGGATGTCTGCTGACGCGACAGCCCGGTGGCGGCTGCTGCATGTCGTGCGGGATCGCGAAGAGGAGAAGGCGCGGGCATTGGCGAGGATCGCCTCCCGTCGGGCGGCGCCGCCGACCGAGGCGACGCCCCGGAGCCTGGAGCCCCGGGTCCCTGCGGGAAGGTCTCGCGTCCTTGCGGTCCTGGAGCACGACGGCCGTCCCCTGCCTTCGCCGCCGGCCTCCCGGGTGGAACTTCGGGGACCGGATGGCGCCAGCATCCCCCTGCATTGGCGACGCCCATCCGGCCGACCGCCCCATGGGTTCCAGGCCGACGTCCGGCCCGGACCGTATCTGCTGGTCGCCGAGCCTTCCGGTCCTGGGGCGGCTATCCCGCCTGGCCTCGGAGTGGGCACCGTAGAGGGGAGGACGGTGATTTCCGTTCCGGAGCCCGATGAGACGGTGAACGTGGTCCTTCCCGTCCGTCGGCGGCTTCCCGGACGGGACTGGGAGGCCGCGAGCCTGATGGTGGTGGACGCCGACACCGGGGAGATCCTCCACGGACCGGGCATCGGGCATGTGGCCCTGCGTGCCGAGGATCCCGGGCGCGAGATCCGCTTTCCGCTGGATTCGGCGTCCGGCCAGCGCGTGGTACCGCTAGTCCCCGATATCCGGTACCAGTTCCAGTTCATCCCCGAGTCCCCGGATTTCCGGGAGGGAGAGCGCACGCCATGGCGGACGGGACGCGAGTGGGGCGGCACGGCACTGTGCCTCCCGGCCGAACGGTGGCGGGGAGTGGTTCGCCTGATTCCGCTGATCCCCCGGGACGGCGACGAGGCCCTTGAGGTCTCCCTGATCTCGGTCCCCGGCCTGCGGCTTGTCGCCCGTTCTCTGGAGCCAGATGGCCCGTCGCCCGTGCCCTTCGCCCAGGTCCGGCAGGGCCCGGCGCCCGGCGCGGACATCCATCTGGTCGCCCGCGGGCTGTCCGGAGGGCGATACGAGGTCGGGGTGGCGGACCATCCGTTCCGGGCCCGGTGGATGTCGCGCGATCCGGTGACCTTCGCCATCGACGAGCCGACCACCGATCCCATCACGATCCGGGCCGTTGTGGTTCAGGCTTTGCATTCCGTGACGGCGAAGGTGGTGGATGCGGAGACCGGCGAGGGTATCGCCGGGGCCACGCTGATCCAGACCGCTGAAGGGACGTCCCGACCGACCCGAACCCGGCCCGATGGCACGGTGCACTTCGGCGCCTCCCTGCTGGCCCCCTCCCGACTGACGGTCACTGCGCCGGGATTCGAGAAGGCGGAGCGGGATCTGACGCCCGATGACATCCGCAAGGGCGAGACACTACGGTTCGCCCTGGCGCGGGAGCGGCCGGACGCGGATCCGGAGAGCGATTCAGTCGGCCCGGCGCCGGGAGGGCCATAGCATGCGAAGGGTGCGGGCCGTTCAGAACCGAGTCTTGCCGGTCTGGCTCCTCCTCGGCCTCGTGTACTTGGTGGGGGGCTGCACGCGGCGTGACCCTTCTCTGCCTGAGCTAGGTCCGGCGCCGAATGGCCTTCCTGAGCTTGCGGCGGAAAGGGAGATCCCACGGCTGGTTTCCTCCGATCCTGAGGTGGTTCGGGCACTCGCGGCGCTGGACGCGGTCGGCATCATCGTGCCGGAAGGGTGGACGGCCGTCGCCGAGCACCGCATGTATCCCGAAGGCTCGGGCATCGCCGACGCCACGGTGGTGCGGGTCGCCGAGCCCGACGGAGACGACGACTGGTGGGTCCGGCGTTGGAGCGGACCCCGGGGGGATGGCCTCGCCCTGTTCCATCCCGGACGGCTGGCCGAGTCCGAGCGCCAGCTCGAGGCGCGGTGGAGGGAGGAGGCCGCGAGGGGCGAAGCGTCGGGTTTGGTGGCGCCGACCGTGAACGGCTCGCCACAGGATCCTGCCGGCTCACGCCGTCTCGAGCATGCCATCGCCCTGTCCCGCCAGATCGCCGCGCAGAATCCGTTCGCGGCACCGTTCCCCTGGTCGGTTCGCCATGCGGGGCGCGTGTCGGGACGTCTGGTGGTCGTTCTGGCCCCGCAGGCCGAGGGAGGCATCTGGCTGGATCCCGTGGCCCGCCTGGAGGTGGAATTGGTCGACGAAGATCCGCCGCGCCTGGCCGCCGTGAGCCGCGAGGTCCATCCCGAGGCCGGAAGCTTTCTGACCGTTCCCCGGGATCTCCTGTCCCGGCCCCGTGCCTGGCGTGCGGCCGACGAGCGACTGCACGCGTCCCGCAACCTCCGGCCAGGTGACGATGCCCAATGGCACCGGCTGGATCTCGAAGTTAGGATGCTGGATCCCAAGGATGCGGACTCGGGCCCTGCCGTTCCGGACTGGGTGTGGGTGGCGACCTACGTCATCGGCGACGCGGCTCCGGAAACCTCTCCGCCCGCGTATGCGGTCACCCTCCACGCCCGGACCGGTGTCGTCGTGGATGGCCCCTGATCCAGCGCTGAAGAGCCAGGATCCTTCGCGCTGTAACCCGGAGGGCCGTGGGGTGGCCTGAGCCTTGGGAGGCGCGGGTGTTCAGGGGGGTTCGCGCCAGGATCCGCCGCAGCTCTGGTCTCGCGCGGCAGGATTCCCCGGCCTCCCGATGCCCATGGCCGTCCCACGCTCCCATCCCCCGTACGCATCCCCAGCCGTGCTTTAGTCGTCTACGATCGTAGGCAACTATCTCCATTAGAGGGCGTGCTTTATCTGCCTACGATCGTGGGCATCTATCTCCATGCCATCTGTTATCCCCTGCAATCACAGGGGTTTGGTCGCGAGTCCCGCCCAGGCATGGTGATATAGTCTGCCACGATCGTAGGCACTTATTTCACCTGCCCATGCGTGTTTTAGGTACGTACGATCGTGGTCACTTATGTCCATCTGCGCTTTCAGGCCCGGAGGCGGCCGCCCGCCCCGACGCCCTCTCCTCCTGCGCCCGGGAGCTCCCTGCGGCTGCCCTGGCCGACATCCCCGCCCGAGGACGCTCCCGCATGCCTCGCCTCCGGCCCCCGCCCCCGCCGGACCACAGAACCCTGAACACGCGCTCTTCGGCGCTGGCGGGGAGTGACACCGTTCCCGCCGAGGCGTAGGCTCGGGACATGGAAAGGCGACGTGCAGGCCGAACCGGCGCGCGCGGCGGAGACCTGCGACGTGATCCTTTGTATCCCGGGAACCTGCCATGCATCTGAACGAGCGTTCGAACTTCTTCTGGTGGCGGAGCCGCTGGTCCGCCCCCGCGCTTCTGGGTGGCCTCGGCGTGTTCGCGCTTTCCCTGGCGATTCTGATTCTGGGATGGAGCCTCTTGGACCCCTCCTCTGTCGTCGCCGCAACTGCCGTCATGGTGGTCGCAAACGGTATTCTGTTCGCCCATCCCTTGCTCACGCGAAGGCGGGCGCTGGGCCGTCCCCCGGTGCCGCCCTGGCGCGCGGGGTGGGTCGTGGATGTCGCCGTGGGCCTGGTGGCGGTGGTGCCCCTCCTGCTCCTGTTCACGATGGAGGCCCCGTTGATCGGCGGGCTTCTCCCAGGCTGGGAGCTGAAGGAGTACACCCTCTATGCCCTGGAGGCACCGCTCCACGAACCGAACCTATGGTGGCCCCTGGCCACCTGGCTTATCTGCTATCCCATCGCCGACGAGGTGTTCCATCGGGCGTTTCTGATCGGCGCGTTCCGGAAGCGCATACCCCGGGTGCCTACCTTGCTCCTTTCCTCCTTCATCTTCGGCCTGTCCGGAGGCATCCTCACGCTCCTGCCGTGGTCGGTCCACTTCATCCGCCAGGGCTGGGTTTTCCCCGGACTGCTTCTGGTCCTATCCGGTTCCGCGCCCTATATGCTCGCCGGCTTCGCGCTGGGTCTGATGTACCTGTGGCGGAAGACGCTCACCGCCCCGCTGATCGCCCATCTGGGAAGTGCCCTGCTGGTGGCCCCCATCGGCCTGAGCATCCTCCTGGCCCGGGAGGCGGAACCTCTGGTCGCGGCCCCGCCCGCTCCGCCCACCGAGGCCGTCGAGGTAGGGGAGGGCCCCCCTATGATCGGCATTGGGTTCGCATGGTGGACGACAGAGGCTCGGGTCGGGCAGACGCTGACCGGAACCCCGGCCGAATGAGCC
>PXDE01000565.1 GCA_003566475.1 PVC group bacterium
GCGGCCCCGACGCCCACCCCCGCCCCTCGCCGGCGCCCGAGGCGTCCGACGATCCCCTGAATGAATCTCCAACGCTACTGGGTCAACCAGGTCCGCATGTACTACGGGGGAAAGGAGCCGGCGGTCAGCTCGGCCCGGGTCCGCGACGAGTTCACCAGTCAGGCCAGCCGGGCGGCGGCGCATCGGATGTCCGGCGAGCTTCAGCTCTACCAGGCCATCTCGACGTGGCCCCAGCCCGACCCCGAGCACATGACCGTGGCCATGGTCCCCCGGTTCCTGTTCCGGGTGGGCAGCCAGCCGGTGCGCAATGGAGTGCTGGTGTACGACTACTACGCACGGGCCACCGTCACCGATCCCGGCCACTACACCGAGACCATCCGCCTGCCTCCCGATCTCCAGCCGGGCACCCGCCTGGTGGTCGATCCCCAGGGCCATGTGCAGCAGCGCTTCCGCATCCGCAACGGGCAGCGGGAGTACGTCGAGGGGCGCGGGCGGATGGTCGGGTTCATCGTGAGCGTGTTCGACGGCGACGGGACCCTCGTCTACCAGCGGGCCAACGACCGGCGGATCACCGACCTGGCCCGGGCCCGTCCGCCGTGACCAAGACCCGCAGTTTGCGCTCGCCTAGGACGGGCCGCGCCGCGACACTTCAGCCATGCATCTGGTGATCGGAGGCGCCCGCGGATCGTGGCCGGTGACCCGGCCTTCCGCCGCCCTCTACGGAGGCGACACCACATCCTTTCTGGTGAGCGGCGCGGCAGGCCAACGGGTTCTCGTTGATGCAGGCACCGGCCTGGCCAACCTGACCGACCGGTGCCCCCCTTCCGGTGACGCCCCGATGATGCTTCTGCTCACCCACTTCCACTACGACCATCTGATGGGGCTGCCTGCCTTCGCCCCCATCTACGATGCCGGCCGTCGGCTCACCGTGGCCAGCCTGGAGCACGGCGGCTGGACGGCGCAGCGGGTGATCACCGACCTGTTCCGCCAGCCGTTCTGGTCGGTGCCGCTGGCCCATGAAGGTATCCGCATGGACTTCGTGGATCTGGATTCGGCCGGGCCGGCGCTGGAGGTGGGGGCGGTCCGGGTGCGCTGGACGCGCACCGCCCACCCCGGCGGGTCCACCGCGTTCCGATTCGACGAGCCGGCCACCGGCGCCTCGCTCCTGGTCGCCACCGACATCGAATGGGCGGCCTCGACCGAGGCGCAGCGGGAGGCGTTCCTGAGCCTGGCCCGCGACCCCGATCCCGTGCGTCACCTGGCGATGGACGCCCAGTACGAGGACGCCGACCTGCCCGCCCGGGCGGGCTGGGGCCACAGCACCTGGCGCGAGGCGGTCGCCGTGGCCGAGGCCCTGGACGGGCCGCGGCTCACTCTGGTCCATCACGACCCCGCCCTCGACGACGAGATGCTCGCCGCCCGGGAGCAGCAGGTCCGATCCGCCTTCCCGTACGCCACCCTGGCCCGTCAGGGCGAGGAGATCCAGATCGGGGAAGGCTAGGCATCCGGGGCCGGGGCCGCGCCGCCCGCCCAGCGGCGGGCGAAGTCGGACACCTCCGCCATGTACTCGGCCCGGGAGGCCGGGAGCAGATCGTTGTGGCCCACATGGTCGATGAAAAGGGTTCTCACCTCCGGGGCCATGGCCGCGGCCCGTTGCAGAGCCTTGCTGTGGCGGATGGGGATGATGTCGTCGTCGCGGCCGTGAATCAGAAGGATCGGCCGGTCATAGGCCCGGAGGCGGGCCCGGTTGGGGAAGGGATCCCACGGCGAAAGCCGGGTGCGGAACATCACCTCGGGGGCGCTGGTGAACGCGCTTTCGAGGATGAGCCCGGCCGCCGGGACCCGGGTGGCCAGCCAGACCGCGGGGCCGCTGCCGATCGAACGGCCGAGCAGGACCACCCGGGCGGGGGCGACGCCCTGGTCGCCGGTGAGCCAGTCCCAGGCCGCCTGGGCCGCCGCCTCCACGCTGGCCTCGGTGGCCCGGCCCGTGCTCACCCCGTAACCGGGATAATCGTAGGCCAGCACGCCCAGCCCTTCCTCATGGAGCCATGTCAGGTAGAACTCGGACGCGCCCAGGTCCTCGAAGTTGCCCCGGCTCACCAGCAGCACCGGAGCCGAGTCGTCGGGCGGGGGGAAATACCGCAGGGCGATGGTGTCGCCCCGGCCCGTCTCCACCATCACCACATCCACGCCGGAACGCGGATCGGAGGGCGGGCGGGGGAACATCATCCCCGGGGCGGCCAGCATCAGCAGCCCCACCACCACGGCGTAGATCCCGAGGCCGGTCACCAGATAGATCACGATCCGCCTCCACATGCCTTCAGCATGCCACAGCCGGCGAAAAACGGAAACCGCAGACCGTCGCCTTTCCCCATCCGCCCTGAAGGGGCGGCCGCAGGCATGGGGCCCGTCAAGGCGAGGACGCCGCTTCTACAGGAACGCCGGGGGAATCCGGCCACAAGGACTCACGCCGGCGCCGCAGAGGGTCTCGCGTCCAACCCCAGATCCTCGTACAGCGCGGTGAACAGGGCCTCGACGCGCCGGGCGTGGGCAAGTTCGCCGGGGGCCCCGTCGAACCAGGCTCCCACGGCGAGACCGTGGGCGGGGTCGGCGAACCCGGCGCAGGACTGGCGGCCGCCGTGGCCGAATGTGTCGGGCGAGGCGTGACGGCCATACCCGTACGGCAGCGGACCGGCACGGACGGGGGTGTTCAGATGGAAGCCGAGCCCCCAGTCGATGGCGTGGATGAAGGTCTGGTCGGGGATTCCCCGGCGATGGCGGTCCGTGAGCACGGCCAGCGTCTCCGGGTGCAGCAACGGCGCGGCGGGGTCGAGCAGGGCGGCATAAAAGCCGGCCAGGGTGCGCATGGGCCCGGTGGCCGACCGGCCGGGGTTCACCGGTTCGGACCAGGCGAACCCGAGGCCAAGGCGGTCCGGAATCCGATGGCGGGTGAATTCCGCGAATGGAGTTCCCGAGATCCGGGCGACCAGATCTCCGAGCACGAACCAGGTGCTGTCCACATGGTACCCCGCCTTCTCCCCCGGCACCCAGTCGGGTTCCATGGGCGCGGCGCAGACTCTCCGAACCGACTCTGCCCAGTCCACCTCCGGCCAGCCCGGATCGGCATGGCGGAGCCCGGCGGTATGGGTCAGCAGGTGGTGCACGGTGATGCCCGCCTTCCCTTCCGCCGCGAACGCGGGGAGATGCCGGGCCACCGGATCCTGCCAGCCCAGCGCGCCCTGCTCGTGCAGCAGGCCGAGGGCCACGGCGGTCAGCGGCTTTCCGGCGGAGAGCCAGGCCACGTGCGATTCAGCTCCGACGCCCTCGGCCAGGTCCGCCACCACCTCCCCCCGGCGGATCACGCAGACCTGCCATCCCCGGTGCTGACCCGTCCGGACGCCTTCCTGGAGGAGGTCGAGGAAGCGGTTCAGGGTGGGTCGCCCCATAGCGTGGGTCCCACCCGGTCCACGGGCGGAATGATGGTTTGGCGGGACGTCTCGTGCATGGCGGCACCGTAGCGGGGACCGGGCGGCCACGCAACGCGGCGTGCCTTGCCTTTTGGCCCCGGCTGTGCTTTGTTGGCCACGAACCTGCCGACAGACCGGAGGACCGACCATGTCCGAATCCCTCAGCCGACGCGACTTTCTCGCCCGTTCCGCCCTGGCCGCCGGGGCCCTGGCCGCAGGGTGCCGGCGACGCGAGCCGCCTCCCCCGCCCGCCACCGCCGCTCCGCCCGTCCCCCCGGCGGGCCGCCCGCAGGCCGACGGCCTGGATCCCCTGCCCTACGCGTACGACGCCCTCGAGCCGGTGATCGACGCCCGAACCATGGAGATCCATTACAGCCGCCACCATGCCGGGTACGCCTCCAACTACCATGCGGCGGTGGAAGGCACCCGCTGGGAGGAGATGCCTCTGGAGTCTGTCCTGGCCGACCTTCACGCCGTGCCGGAGGACATCCGGACCGTGGCCCGCAACCATGGCGGGGGCCTGTTCAACCATACCCTGTTCTGGGCGGTCATGGCCCCGCCGGCGGAACGGACTCCGGGCCCGCTCGTCGCCCGGGCCATCGGCGAGGCCTTCGGCTCGTTCGACGTCTTTCAGGCCGCCTTCCGGCACGCCGCGCTCGGGCAGTTCGGGTCGGGCTGGGCCTGGCTCATGGTCAACGACGAGCGCGAGCTGGAAGTCACCTCCACCCCCAACCAGGACAACCCGCTGATGTCGGGGGTGGCGGAGAGGACCGGCATCCCGGTACTGGGCCTCGACGTCTGGGAGCACGCCTACTACCTGCACTACCAGAACCGCCGGGCCGACTATGCCGACGCCTGGTGGCGGGTAGTGAACTGGCCCGAGGTCGAGCGCCGCTACGCGACCGCCGTCCAGGCGCCCATGGTCTGACCCTCCCCCACGGCGGCGATGGGGTCAGGCCTTTACCCTTGCCATCCCGGACGTGTTCCGTCGTTTAGGCGCGTGGTGGGGCTGGATGGAAAGGGTGAAGGCCTGACCCCTCGCCATCCGGCGCCAAGGGTGAAGACCGTGCCCCACGCCCCCGCCCGAAAAAACAGGTTGCCTCCGGGCCCCGCTCCCGGTAGAAGGGTGGGCTCTTTTGATCCCCAGCAAGGTAGGCAGGACGTACTATGGCGTATCGCGGACCCAAGGTAAAAGTGTCGAGGCGGCTCGGACTGGCCATCACCCCCAAGGCCCAGAAGGGGCTCGAGCTGCGTCCCCATCCGCCCGGCCAGCACGGCAAGAGCCGCCGTCCCAGCAAGATCTCCGACTATGGCAAGCAGCTTCTGGAGAAGCAGCGCCTCCGCTACCAGTACAACCTGGGCGAGCGCCAGCTCCGGAATTACGCCCGCAAGGCCCTGCAGGCCAAGGGCAACGCCCAGGACAACCTGCTCCATCTGCTGGAATCCCGGCTCGACGCCCTGGTTCTCCGGGCCGGCCTCGCCCGCACCATCCATGCCGCCCGGCAGTACGTGGTGCATGGCCATGTCCGGGTCAACGGCAAGAAGGTGGATGTGCCCTCCTATCCGGTGAAGCCCGGCGACAAGGTGAGCCTCCGGGCCAAGAGCCGCGACCTCGAATGCTTCGACTACGCCCTCCAGCAGGCCTCCCCCATCCCCTACATTTCGGTGGACAAGGACGGCCGGGAGTTCGTGGTGAACTACGTCCCCCAGCGGGACGAGGTGCCCGTGGTCTGCGACCTGCCGCTGGTCATCGAGTTCTACTCGCGCATGGCCTGATCCGGCCTGCGGGCACGGAATTCGCATGACCGCTTGCGTTCGGCCGCCGTTCCCGCTATAACGCTCTCGTTCCGCAGGTCTGTTCATCCCACAAGGATAAGGAGAACATGTCATGAGCGATCAGGTTCCGCCAACCCCCGCATCCGACCCCGCCGCCTCCGCCCCGCCCCCCTCCGGCGCGAAGCCCGGCCCCAATCCCGCCGGCGATCCGTCCAAGAAGATGGTCGCGGGCATCCTGGGCATCCTTCTGGGATCCCTGGGCATCCACAAGTTCTTCCTGGGCTACACCAAGGAAGGCATCATCCAGATCGTGATCACCGTGGTGACCTGCGGCGCCGGCGGCATCATCGGGCTCATCGAGGGCATCATCTACCTCACCAAGTCCGACGAGGATTTCGTCAACACCTACCAGAAGAACTACAAGGGCTGGTTCTGATCCGGTCCTGACCCGTCGCCATGCCGGAATGGCATTACGCGCCGGCGGGTTCCCAGGGTCGTCAGGGGCCGGTCAGCACGGCGGAGATCCGCATGCTGATCCGCTCGGGACGCCTGCAGCCCGGCGACCGGTTGTGGAAGGAGGGCCTGGCGGACTGGATTCCCGTCCGCCAGGCCCCCGAGTTTTCCGCCCTGTTCACCGGGGGGGCGGACGCGCTCGGTCCCCCAGCCCCGGGCCATCCCCGGGCCCGCCCCCGGAGCGGGACGGCCACCCTCCCCCCCGGCCTTCAGGGCTGGATGCAGTTTGTGGCGGCGGTCAGCATCGTGGTCGGGGTGATGACCGCCTGCGTGTTCGGGCTGGGCATCCTCCTGATCGTGGGTGGCGTGGCCCTGCTGGGGGCGAAGAACGAGCTCGCCGTCCTCCCCCCGCAGGATCCTCGCACCGCCAGGTTTCTGACCAAGCTGGCGACCTTCCTGAAGTGCGCGGGCTGGTTCTATCTCGGCTACATCGTCCTCATGACGATGTACATCCTGGTGCTGTTCGCCCTGTTCCTCTCCGGCGCTCTGGACGGCCTCGGCATTCTGCCTTGGGCAGCCCATCCCGCGCCCGGCCCACCCTGAACCGCAACCGGGCCCGGCGCGGCTCCCCGCCGCCACCAGGCGAGCCACAGGGCTCGCGAGGGATACGGAGGTATCAGGATCCCTAAGGGACACTTACTTATAGGGACAGGTCTGTTGTCCTTCAGGGACAGGTCTTTCCTAATCGGGCGGACGGCCAAGGCGGTTCAGTGGGACGGAGAGCTGAGAGCAGGGACCGATGCCGGGGCGGAACGGCTGAAAGGGGGAGATTCGAGGCGGAGGTGGCCGTTTCGGCCTCCTCTGGGGACAGACCGCCCCGTCCGGGCACCGTTTGCGGGCCCGTGAAGGGCGATGGAATCGGCCCCGGAGGGCGGAGTCAGCCGGTGGCAGGGGGCCCTGCAGCCGCCGCCTCCAGCATCGGCGAGGCGGTCACGGCCTCCTTCCGGAGGTCGCGGGCCACGAACAGTCCGTCGAGAGCGGCCCGGCGCATGGGGCGGGCCCCGTCCTGGCGGGCGTGGCCGAACAGGGGCCGGTTGCGGCGGTACACCCCGTCCACGAACTCGCGGCTGCCGAAGGCCAGCCCATCGCTGAAGTACCGGACCCGGCAGAGCATGAGGGCGTCCTGGTCCAGC